>DASYIM010000219.1:0-13501 GCA_035997625.1 Gemmatimonadaceae bacterium | reverse complement strand
GCCGGCATCGAACGGAACCGCACGTCCGTCGACCGTCGCCGAGTAGCTGAGCGAGCCATCGGGCGCGGGAATAACGGAAACCGCCCGGTCGTAAGCAGTGGTGCGCTCACGGAATCTCGCGAAGCCACCGGGAGCGAGTCGTGCGATTCGCGTTTCGTCGGATGAGAAAACTGCCTTTCCAACGACAGCGGCCTCGGTGCACCGTCCCGGGGTGCTGATGAGATAGTCAACAATTTGCTCGGTGTCACTGGTGTGAGCGTCGATGTGCGTCCCGATCAGAGTTGTCCCGGGAGGATACGCGTCGCAGGAATAGCGAGGTTTGCTCTGCGCAGTGTACTCCGTACTCGACGGAGCAACGGTTTGCGACGCCGGCGCAGCCGCAACGGATGCGTGTGCCGATGCATCACTGAACGAAACCTTGAAAGATGTCGGAAGCCCATCGGCTTCTATGGCCGCCTCCGCATCTGCCGGCTGCTGGAAGGGACGGAGCGCGGCCAGCGGCAATGCGAGAAGAGCGACGATGACGCCAGTCATGAGTGTGCCTCTTTTTGGTAGTGTTTTTCGGTCGAGCCGCGGATCGAGAATGGCGAGCATACGCCCTTCGAATTCCGACCGGCGTGCCATGGCAAGCGCCGCAAAGGCTGGAGCGGCGCGGTCATGGCGAGGTGTACCGATCGAGCGAACCATCTCCAGCAGCTCGCCCGCGTAAAGCGACGGCGTAGTTCCGTCGCGCAGCACGTAATCGTCGCACGCGTGCTCGCGCTCGACCCTCATTTGGTGCGCGGCAATCCAGACGAGCGGGTCGAACCAGAAGAGGGCAACGGCGAGCTGGGCGAGAAGCTGTGTCAGCGCGTCAAAGCGCTTGACGTGCGCCATCTCGTGCACGAGCACGAAACGCCGGCGTTCCTCCGACCAGGTGTCCGCATCCTGGGGCAGCAATACTGCGGGATACACGATCCCCCACGTCACCGGCACAGCGAGTCTCTCGCCGCGAAGGAGCGTCAAAGGACGCGACACGCCGAGCCTGTTGGCCAGTCGTTGCGTTAGCGACAGCCATACGCCGTCTTCGACGCGTGCTCCGTCGCGCGCCAGCTGATTCACCTTCCATGTTCCGACGGCGAGGCGAAGCAGTACCAGAGTCGCTCCGACAAACCAGAGCGCCGCAAGCATTGCACCCTCGCTGACTGGAACGGCGCCGATCGTCTTTGTCGGATTCGGCGCGACTGGGGTCACGGAAAGGTTGACGCCCGGCTCAGTCGCTTGCTTGCTGGCCGCCGCCTGGGCTTGCGTGGCTGGCGCGACTGGACCGGACGCCTTTGGTGTCGCGACGTTATCGCTTTGTGAAATCGCTTTAGTCGCCGACGGCGCATTCGACGAGCGAGCAGTGGCCGATGCCTGCATCCAAGGCGCTGCCGGAAGCATCGGCATTCTCCACGCGGGAAGGATGAATACCAGTGCCGGAATCGCCAGGTGCCCAATCACGGCCGCTGTCCAGGCCGCGTGACGCGACGCTGCCGACCGGTTGCGAAGCGCGTACGCTGCCACTGCGGCGAGCACGACGAGGAGAGCGCCTTTCAGGGCTGCATCCGCGAGAATCGGAAGCGCGCCCTGTATCGATGAACCACTGCCCAGTAGTGAACTCATATCAACGTCATCCCCCGCAGTTTCGAGAACTCGGATTAGCGTCCTTCTTTCTTCGCCTGGTCAACGATGCGCGCGACGCGATCCAGCTCGGCGTCCGACAGCTTTGGTCCCTTGAGCTCGAGGAGCGCCGCCACTGCCTGCTCCGCCGAGTTATCGAAAAATGTCTTGAGAATGTGGGTCAGCGCCGACTTTCGCGCCGCGTCGCGGCGAAGGGTGGGTCGATACACATACGCGCGCCCGTCCTCCTCATGGACAACCCGCCCCTTCTGCTCCAGAGTGCGGAGTGTAGCTCGAACGGCAGAGTAGCCCGGCGGATTGGGGATTCCGTCGAGCACCTCGCCGACCGACGCTTTGCCGCGCTGGAAGAGGAAGTCCATTATCTGCCGCTCCCTGCGGCTCAAACCAGCAAGCTCGTCTTCGTGAGTCATGTTCGGCTGAATGAGTTCGGTGAAACCCTGCCTGACTGCTGCAAATCTAGCACATGCTGGATTTTTAGCAATAGGGGGTTTTAAACCGCCTTTTTCGTGGGGCGAATCGGGCGCCTCGAGCCTGCCTTTTAACAAACTGAACGGGTGCGAGCAGTGAGTAACGAACGCTGACAGATCCGAGTTCACGACGTCGGGACGTCAGTAGGTGCCGTTCAGGGCACAGGCAGTAGCTCTCACGCCACGGAAGTACGTCCCGGCGTAGTGAACTCGCTGCTTGAAGCGGTGCTTCTCACTGCTCGCACCCGTTCAGTTGCAGTTGAAAAGCTTTCAGCCACCAGATGCCAAAAGCTCGCACCCGTTCCGTTGCAGCCGAAGTGTCGAGTTTCTAGATGCCAGTCCGGCTACCGGGGCGACTGATCCCCTGCCCCATCTTTCGGCGGCGCGGCTGCCTGGGCGGCGGCGCGCTCGCGCTCCTTGCGCTCGCGAATGCTGCGCACGGCTTTCGTAAAATCGGCATCGTTGATCGCCTGCTGCGCGTGCCAGGTGATGTCCCGGTTCATCGCGGCGTAATTACGATCGCGCTCCATGGTTGTGGGATTGCCCTGGAGGTTTAACGGAAGCATCGCCAGCAACGCCGTCGGAATGGAAACGGGCCCCAGCCTGATCGCGTGCCTGTCGATTCCCCACTTGTAACCGCCCTTCTCCACCGTCCAATCGCTGGGGTCGCGGCCCCTTGCAACAGCCGCCACCGAATCGTTGTAAGGAGCGATTCCCTCGGCGATCAGACTATCGATCGTCTGCGCAACGGTTTTTGGTGGCGAGACAATACCGCTTGGTGGTTCCCACAGCCTGCCATCAGAATAAGAGGGGCGGACCCCGCGAACCGGACCGCCGCCACCGACCAATGGCCCGGTTCCACCTTCTTCTGTCGGCTTCACGTTGCCGAGTACCGGCCGCGGAATGGTCACCGGCACCGCCCGCGGCGCAACGACATGGATCGCTCGCGGAGTCTCGGCGCGGCCGTTTCCACCAACTCGCCCCGGCGTCGGCTTCGCACCGGGCTGCGCCAATCTCACGAATCCCACCCGCTGTTCCGGGTTCGGCCGACGCTTCTGGTCGGTTGAGAAGTCCGCGTTGAGGATCAACATCCGCATGAACGCGATCGCGACGACGACGTGCACAGCGAGGGACACGAGGAACGCCGCTGACGGGCGTCTCCGCGAGCCTTCGGTCTGCACTGCGACGCGACGGAAAATCATCAGGCGCGCGCCATTCCCTGTCGCTCTTCCTTGCGGGAGGCGTTCCTTGGCTCGACAGCGCCCGCCTGGGACTGAAGGCGCTTCAGCACGCGACCCGCGCGCGTTGCCGCCTCGCGGAGCCGCTCGGGTGAGGTGATGAACGAAACGCGGAAGTATCCTTCGCCACCTGGGCCAAACAGCGAACCCGGAAGGACGACGACTCCTTCGTCCTGCAGCAGCCGCTCACCGAACACCGCGCTCGGGATGTTTTTGGGCAGCGGGCACCAGAGGTACATGGTCGCCTTCGGACTCTCCACCGGAAACCCGGCCGCCGAAAATGACTCAACGGCCGCATCGCGCCGCCTCTTGAATTCCGCGACGTTGGTAGGAATCCAATCGATGCATTCGTCGAGCGCAGTTGCCGCAGCCGCCTGAATTGCCATGAACGTCCCGGTATCGATGAATGACTTGACCTTCGCCACCGCGGCGACGAACTCCGCCTTCCCGCAAGCCCAGCCGCAACGCCAGCCGGTCATGTTGTAGGTCTTCGACATCGAATGGAACTCGATTGCGACGTCGCGTGCGCCTTCTATCTCGAAGATGCTCGGGGGCACGTACCCGTCGTAGGCGAGCTCGGAGTAGGCATTGTCATACACCAGCAGAATATCCAGTTCCTTACAACGACGAACCACGTCCTCCAGATATTCCTTAGGTGCGATTGCGGAGGTCGGGTTGTTGGGATAATTGAGATACAGAATTTTACTTTTCTTGAGCACGTCGGCCGGGATCTTGTCCAGGTCGATCAGGAACCCATTCTCCGGACGCAGCGGATACTTGTACGGCGTGGCTTCAGCGAGAAGAGTCCCACCCAGATACGAGTTGTAGCCCGGTTCGGGCACAATCGTGTAATCGCCCTTCGTGACGTAGGCCAGCGCCAGGTGCGAGATTCCTTCCTTCGAACCGATCAGCGGGATGATCTCCTTGATCGGATGGAAATCCTGGCCGAACCGGCGCTTCATGAATCGCGCGACTGCTTCGCGGTACTCCACGAGCCCGAGTGCGAATCCGTAGCGGCTCATGGTAGGAATACGCACGGCCTCCGTGATTCGCTCGAGGACGGCGGGCGGTGGTGACAGATCAGCATCCCCGGCGCCCAGGTCAATGACATCGACGCCGCGAGCGATGAGCTCGCGCTTCTGCTCGGGGATTTTCGCGAGAGGGTACTCGGGAAGGCTTAGAACACGGTCCGTGTAGACGGGCACTAGCGGCTCTCCTGGACAGGGTTGCTGACGCGACTTACGCCCGGAATCTCGATCTCGACGACGTCACCGGCGGACAGCGGGCCGACGCCCGAAGGCGTTCCGGTTGCCACAAGATCCCCTGGCTCAAGTGTCATGATGCGCGAGATATAGGCGAGGAGGGATGGGATCGAGAAGACCATCTCGCTGCTTTTCCCCCGCTGGCGCTCGACGCCGTTCACCCTGGTGACGACGGTAAGGCTGTCGAGGTCTGGAAGCTCCGATGACTCCTCTCCCAGAGGACAAAAGGTATCAAATCCCTTGGCCCGAGTCCACTGTGAATCCGTCTTTTGCAGGTCGCGGGCTGTCACGTCGTTGACTGCCATGATTGCTCTGATTCCACGGGCCGCATCAGCTTCGGACACCCGAGTCAGCTTGCGCCCTACCACGACGCCGATCTCGCCCTCGTGCTCGACCCGGGTCGACGCGGCCGGCAGCACAATCGGCTCACCCTCCCAGACGACGCTCGAAGGTGGCTTGAGGAAAATCAGCGGCTCCTTCGGAACCTCGTTGCCGAGCTCCTTCGCGTGCTCGCGATAGTTGCGACCGACACAAACAATTTTTCCGGGGCGCAATTTCAGTGCGGGCATCTTACTTGGTCACCGGTTGGAGTGGTGAAGTTGCTCTTGGTCACCGATTGGAGTGGCGAAGTTGCTGCTAATTTCACTTAACACACGATCAATCCTCGTGCGCGATTTTGTAAGCGAGATTGCGCGGCGCCCCGAGTACGGCGACGAGATGATTCATGATCTCGCGCGGCGGCTTCCCCGCGCTCTTCAGGTTTCTGGCCGCGTCGCCAAGCTCCGCCTCCGACAAAGCAGGTTTCTCCCCTCCGGCGATTACCACCACCACTTCGCCCTTTGGGTCGGCCTCGCTATAAATCGTCGCCAGCTCGCCGACGCTGCCGCGCCTGAATTCCTCGAATCGCTTGGTCAGCTCTCGCGCGACGACCGCGGGGCGCTCGCCAACTCCGGCCTGCACCAGATCCTCCAGGGTCGCGCCGACTCTGTTCGGCGCCTCGAAGATCACCACCGTCGAGCGTGAATTCACGATCTCCTCGATCGCTTCGCTGCGCTCCCTGCCCTTGCGAGGCAAAAACCCATAAAACGCGAAGCGCTCGAGGGGCATCCCTGAGCCAACCAGCGCCGCCATCACCGACGATGCGCCGGGAATCGGAACCACCGGTATTTCCTCGGCTATGGCCGCCGCTACCAGGCGCGAGCCGGGATCGGAAATCAGCGGCGTCCCGGCGTCGGAGATCAGCGCGATCGAATCACCCGCGCGCAGACGCGCGATGAGTCTCGGTGTCTCCTTCGCCTCGTTGTGCTCGTGATATGAGCGGAGCGGCGTTTCTACCCGATAGTGATCGAGCAGTCGCCGGGAGTGACGAGTGTCTTCCGCAATAACAAGCGCGGCCGAGGTAAGAACCTCGACCGCGCGATATGACATATCTCCCAGATTGCCAATGGGAGTACTGACCAGATATAAAGAGCCGTTCAATTAGGCAGCGTGCTGCTTGAACTTCTCCGCTAGAGCCGGCTTGCCGACAAACCCGATAATCTGATCGACGAGCTTGCCGTCCTTGAAGAACAGAATCGCCGGAATCGAGCGAACGTTGAACTTGGTCGATGTCTTGATGTTCACGTCGACATCAACCTTGGCGACCTTTGCTTTGCCCTCGTACTCGACCGCGAGCTGGTCCAGAACCGGAGCAACCATCCGGCAGGGTGCGCACCACGTCGCCCAGAAATCGACGACGGCGAGGCCCATATGCTGCTCGATCTGCACCTCGAAATCCGCGTCGTTCACATCAACTGCATTAGACATTTTTTAATCTCCGAACCGCGGGATGCCCCGCGGGACTTCGTCAGTTAGCTTTCGCGGGGCGGTGGAACGGCCTGTCTTGTCACGACGGCAGAAACTCCGGCCCTCTTATCAATAAACTTAATGACCCCATCAACCCCGCGCGGCACGCGGGTCTCTCACATCGGGATCGCCGTGCAGGGTATCGCCGAGACCCTCCCTTTTTTCCGGGACGTGCTCGGGCTGAGCGAAGTTGACCTCGATGATGCCGATGGGGCGCGCATTGTCGGCCTCAGCGCCGGTGAGCCGCTGGTGGAGCTCCTGGAGGCAGACGATCCCGCCTCCCCAATCGGCCGGTTCGTGGCCAGGCGAGGAGCCGGGATCCATCATATCTGCTTTTCGGTCGACGATCTCGACGCGACCCTGGAGCGCTGCCGCCGCGCTGGAATCCAGCTGATCGACGATAAGCCGCGCGTCGGCGCAGAGGGAAAGCGCATTGCCTTCCTGCACCCCAGATCAACCGGCGGGGTGCTGATCGAGCTTTCAGATCACTAGCTGCGGAGCGCTATCTGGTGGTCGTTCCGGTGTTGCCGCAGAAATCCCGCACCGATGCGAGATCCATGTTCTCGACGTACCAGCGATTGCCCGGGCCTTTGATGGTGTAGAAGGTCGTCTGACGCGTGAGGTTGCCCTTCCGGAGCTCGACCCGCACGTCGTGATGGCCCGACATGCCCGGAGCGTCACCGAGGACACGGGCGCTATCGTGCTTGAAGTAGCAGGCCAGAATCGTGAGACGCTTCTCCAGCTGGGTGCGATCCATGCTCTCGCGGGCCGGCCCGTCTTTGGTGCCCCACTCGGCGGACATCGCCTGGAGATCGCCGCTATTTGCGGCGGCGAGGAATTGCTGGGTCGCGAGCCGTGGCGCGGATCCGCCTGTGATTTGACCGGTATTTTTTTGCGTGGCGCTCGAACACGCGGCGAGCAGAATTAATCCGGCGACTTTTCTAAACGACACGATAAAATTCTCCACAGAAAATAAGAGCTGCGAAACAGGGACGGTGAGAATGCGCGCGAAGCAACAACGGCTTTACATCAATATCGACCACGTCGCTACGCTGCGGCAGGCTCGGCGCGGAGCTGAGCCGGACCCGGTCGAGGCGGCGTCCGCGTGCGAAAAGGCGGGCGCCGACGGAATCACCGCGCACTTGCGCGAAGACCGACGGCACATCCAGGACGCCGACGCCGAGGGGTTGAAGAAGAGTGTGCGGACCTACTTCAATCTCGAGATGGCCTGCGTCGCCGAGATGCTGGAGATCGCCCGCCGCCTCAAACCGCAACAGGTGACGTTAGTACCCGAGCGCCGCGAAGAGGTGACAACCGAAGGCGGGCTCGACATTCTGAGCGAGCCGTCGCGGATCCAGAACACAATCGACGCTCTGACAGATGCGGGCATCCGGGTCAGCCTCTTCATCGATCCCACGCGTGCCGCGATCGAGCAATCGAGGAAACTGGGCGTTCCAGCTGTAGAGCTTCATACCGGGACCTATTCCCATCAGGCCGGTAGCGACTCCGCTCTGGAAGCGCTCAGGGATTCGGCGCGGCGCGGCGCCGATCTCGGCCTGGCGATCCACGCCGGCCATGGCCTTACAGTCAGGAATGTGGGCCGGGTCGCGGCGATCCCCGAGATCGAGGAGCTGAACATCGGGCACTCCATCATCAGCCGGGCCGTCTTCGTCGGCCTCGAGAACTCGGTCAAAGAGATGCGCGAAGCGATGCGCGCCGCTCGCTCGTCTTAATGTGACGGGGTTTTGACTGACGGTGGCAAACGACCCACCTTTCGAATGAACTGGAGACGCTGATGACGACGCCCGGCCGGCTACTCGATTTCTTCTCGCTAGAGGCGAGCGAATATCTCGCGCGTCTCGAGGCAATGGCCACCAAGCAGGGACTCCAGTCGTCGGACGCCGCCCAGTTTGCCGCCGCCGCCCGGGGGCTGCGCGGCAGCGCGACGATGGCCAAGGCCGGCGAGCTCGCGCGCCTGGCAGCGAGCGTCGAGCGAATCGCATCGGGCGTCGTTCAGGGCGTGACATCCTGGGAGCCCGAGATTCAGCGCGCCGTCGTTGGTGCCGTCGAAGACCTCAAGCTCCTTGTCCGTTCGGTCCGCAGCTGGGGGGCGGAGCAGAACGCCCGCGTCGAAGAATCGGTGCAGAGACTGGCGCGATACGGCCCCGCCCGTGAGGAGCGGAAAGAGGATGTGATCGTTCCCGTCTCCCAGCTTTTCTACAACGACGAAGGGCAGCACGTAGTGCACGTCGCGCCCAATCCGCGGACCCACTACGAGCAGCAGCTGCGGGAGCAACCTGGTGGAATCGGCGCCGGGACTCTCTCGCCGGAGATAAAGCGCGTTCCCACTCCCGTTCGGCCGGCACCGCCGTCACCACCGCCCGCGGCCACCCCGCGCGGGCAGATTCCGCCTCGTGGCACAACCCCGCCGCGCGGCCAGGAGCTCAAGGACGTTTTGAACTCGAGCCTCGCCACGATGCGGTCGCTCGAGTCGAGAAACTCGGGACCGCAGCCGTCCGCGGAGCTCATCCCGATTCAGCAGCTTCTTTACCGCGGACAGCGCGCGATCGAGCGCGCCGCCGAGATTCGTCGCGCGCTCAAAAAGAGCGGAACTCCGCCGACACGGGCGCTCGTTGACGAGCTCGTCGATCTGGTGGAGCTCGCCTCCGCAGAGTAGAAATTGCGTCCGGGATGGCGCGCCGCACTTGGGGCGGTTCTCAGTGCCGCGCTCATCTACTGGACGCTGCATGGAATCTCGGCGACTGAGGTAGCGCGCCGGCTCTCGCAATCGGACCCGCTGCTCTGGATCGCGGCGACATTCTGCGCCACCGTGATCTTCCTGCTGCGCGCACGACGGTGGCAGACCATCCTCGAGCCAGTGGCCGGCAAGCTCTCGCTTGGCGCGCTGTGGCGCGCCACGGCGATCGGAATGATGGTGAACAACGTCGTTCCGGCACGGGCTGGAGAAATCGCCAGAGCGTTTGCTCTCACGCGCGAGACACCGGTCCCATTTGCGACATCGCTCGCCTCACTCGCGGTGGACCGGCTGTTCGACGCGATCGTTCTGCTTTTGCTCGCGGTGACTGCATTGCTGGATCCGGCGCTGTCGAGCACCGGTAAACTGGCCGGCCGGCCATTGAGCTCGTTTGCCACTGGCGCCGGCATGTTCGTTTTCATTCTCGTCGCCGGGCTATATGCATTGGTGTTCTTCCCCACCCAGCTGCTCCGGCTGTTCGAGTTATTCGCCCGACGCGTCTCCCCGAGCGTCGAGGAGCGTGGGCGCCGGGTGCTCAAGACATTCATCGATGGCCTGTCCGTGTTGCGGCAGCCGGGCCGCTTTGCGGCGGTGTTCGCGTGGACTCTCGCGCACTGGTTGGTGAACGCGGTCGGGTTCTGGCTGGCGTTCCGCGCCGTCGGCATCACCGCGCCGTTTTCAGCGGGACTATTCCTTCAGGCATTCATTGCGCTGGGAACGGCGGTGCCGGCACTGCCTGGGTTCTTCGGAATCTTCGAGTACATGTCGGTTCAGGGACTGTCGATGTACGGGGTCAGCCAGGAACAGGCGGCGACCTGGGCGATTGGATATCACCTTTTCTCCTTCGTGCCGATCACGGTGATCGGAGCGTACTACTTCACGCGACTCGGCGTCCGGCTGCGCGATCTGCAGGCGTCGACAGACGCCCCGGCATGAGCCTGCGCGGCGGTAGAACTCTGGCGCAGGCGAAGATCAATCTCTCCCTGCGCGTTCTGGCCAGGGAGCCGGACGGCTTTCATTCGATCGAGACCGTCTTTCTCAGAATTGCATTGGGTGACGATGTCCGCGTGCACATTCGGGAGCTCACGCGCACCCTTCGGTGTGGCGTGATGCGCGACGCGCCGGAGCAGGAGAACCTCGCCTATCGAGCCGCCGAGCTTTACGCGCGGGAAACCGGCTGGCCGCACGGCTTCGAGATAGTGATCAAGAAGCGGATTCCAATCGGCGGCGGGCTGGGAGGCGGAAGCGCCGATGCGGCAGCTGTTCTGCGGATCCTGAACACCCTCGCCGAGAAGCCCCTCTCCGCCGGCGAGCTGTGCGCGCTTGGCGCTCGCATCGGCTCCGACGTTCCTTTTCTCGTCAGCGATTACGCGATGGCAATCGGCTGGGGGCGTGGTGAGCGGCTCTTGCAGCTCCCGCCGCTGCCGTCGCGCGATGTCCATCTTTTTTTGCCCCCCTTTGGAGTGGACACCGCCGAAGCGTACACCCTTCTCGACCAGTCCCGTGGCGATCGACCTTCGACCCCGCCCGAGGTCACGGCGGAGATGTTCGCCGATTGGGAGACGGCAGCGCGGCATTCGACAAACGATTTCGAGCCGGTGATCAGGGCCCGCTGGCCGATCATCGATACCCTCCTCCAGCGCGGCGAGCAGCACGATCTCTTTTACCGCATGAGCGGCTCCGGATCCACGGTCTTCAAGATCCCGGGAATTACTACGAGGCCCAGCGAGCGAAAGGGGCCGCCGCCGAAACTCGCGGTCCCGAAAGGAACGAAGAGAATCATCACGCGAACGGTGGAGAGCGTTGTCCCAGTGGAGATTCTGGACTAGTTTTCGCTTCCCGCTTGCCCCTTCGTCCAATGGCAGGACATCGGTCTTTGGATCCGGTAATGGTGGTTCGAATCCACCAGGGGCAATTGATCCAAGTCCTTTGCCCACTTAACTTGTAAGGCTGCATGGACGGATTGTCCGTACCCGCTCATGGCTTCAAGCTCATCGCTGGGCCCGGGAACCCGGATCTATGCGCTGAGATAGCGCAAACTCTGGATGTGCCGTTTTGCAAGACGACGGTCAACCGGTTTGCCGACGGCGAGATTTTCGTGCGCATCGACGAGAACGTCAGAGGAAACGACGTCTTCATCGTGCAGCCGACGAATCCGCCGGCCGAGAACATCATGGAGCTTCTGCTCCTGATCGACGCGGCAAGAAGGGCGTCCGCCGCGCGCGTTACGTGCGTGATGCCCTACTACGGATACTCGAGGCAGGACCGCAAGGACCAGCCGCGAGTGGCGATCGGCGCGAAGCTCCTGGCGAACATGATTACGACGGCCGGCGCGAATCGCGTTCTGGGAATTGATTTTCACCAGCACCAGCTGCAGGGATTCTTTGATGTTCCGGTGGATCATCTGTACGCGGCGCCGGTTTTCGTTTCGCATTACAGAAGGAAGAATCTGCACGAGCTCGTCGTGGTGGCTCCCGATGTCGGGTCGGCCAAGATGGCGAGAGGATTCGCCAAGAGGCTTAACGGTTCGCTGGCGATCATCGACAAGCGGCGGCCGAAGCCGAATGTCTCGGAAGTCGTGAATGTCGTCGGTGAAGTGGAAGGAAAGGACTGCTTGCTCACGGACGATATGATTGACACCGCGGGCACTGTCTCGGAAGCAGCAAGGGCTCTCAAGGATCTCGGCGCGCGCGACGTCTACGTTTGCGCCACGCACGCGCTCCTTTCGGGACCAGCGGTGGACCGGCTAGCCAGCGCGCCGATTACGGAAGTCACCGTGACCGATACGGTGATGATTCCCAAGGCGAAGAGGTTTCCGGCGCTCTGCGTGCTGTCGGTTGGAGAGTTGTTGGCGAAGGCGATTCGCTACATACACAGCGAGCAGTCGGTGAGCTCGCTGTTCGAAGGGTAGGGTCAAAATGGCTGAAGCGATCGAACAGGTCGCGAAGGAATTCGCGGCTGCGGTATTGGACATTATTGAACGGGTGTGGCGAATGGTCACCACGCCCCGAGGATGAATTAGCATGGCAACGGTTTCATTCAACGCGACGGCGCGTGAAAAGGGTGGAAAGGGCGCGGCACGTCAGCTGCGCATCCGCGGACAGGTTCCGGCGGTGATCTACGGAAGCGGTCGCGAGCCGCAATCGCTCTCGCTCAACGCGCGCGATCTCGACAAGATGCTCGGCCACATTCAGGCGGAAAGCACGGTCATCGAAGTGACGGTTGATGGTCAGACGGCGAAGACGCTGATCCGAGAGATCCAGCGTCATCCGATCAAGCGTCAGATCCTTCACGTCGACTTCCAGGCGCTCGTCGCCGGTGAGAAGGTCGTGGTCAGCATTCCGATCGTACTCATCGGAACCGCCGAGGGCGTGAAACTCGAGGGCGGTGTTCTCGACCAGACGCTTCGGGAGCTGGAGATCGAAGTCGATCCTTCCAACATTCCGGATCACGTCGAGCTGGACGTGTCCAGCATGATGATCGGCGATTCGCTGCACGTCAGCGATATCAAGGTTCCCGAAGGCGTCGAGATTCAGGACGACCCCGAGACATCGGTTGCGGTTCTTGCCGCTCCGCGTGCGGTGATCGAGGAAACTCCGGCGGCCGAGGCCGTCGAAGGTGCGGTTGAAGGCGCGGCGGAGCCCGAAGTCATCGGCAAGGGCCCGACTGACGAAGAGGCTGAAGGCGAAGGCGAGTCCAAGTAATTATTGGATAACCCTTGAAGGTCATCGTCGGGCTGGGTAACCCGGGCCGCGAGTACGCCGCGACACGTCACAACGTCGGCTGGTGGTTGATCGACCACCTCGCCGACGTTTGGCATTTTGACGGCTGGAAGAAAGACGGCGAGTCGCACGTCGCGAACGGCACCGTCGGCGGAGTGAAGGTGCGGCTGGTCAAGCCGCAGACGTACATGAATCTGAGCGGCCAGGCGCTCAAGAATTTCGTCCGCCGGCCGTTCTGGAGCCCGGCCAAGGATCTGCTGATCGCGGTGGACGAAGTCCAGCTGCCGGTGGGCCGAATCCGAATCCGGCCGCGCGGGAGCGCCGGCGGCCACAACGGCCTCAAGAGCATCGAGCACGCCCTCGGCACCCAGGAGTACGGCCGGCTTCGCATCGGAGTCGGGCCGAGCGAGGAGAGAAAGGGGATCTACAAGGATCTCGCCGATTTCGTTCTGGCGCCATTCGCGCGCGACGAACGCGAGGATATTCTCGCGCTGATGCCACAGCTCACTGCGACGGTGGAGACCTGGCTGAAGGAAGGGCCGGAGAAGGC
>DASYIM010000218.1:0-2687 GCA_035997625.1 Gemmatimonadaceae bacterium | reverse complement strand
TCCTTCTTCTGCCAGCGCGAGACCGTGGCCTCAACGATGGATTCGCCGAGCGGGGGGACCTTTATGGGGAGCATTCAGGGTGATCCGGAGCGATTGGAAATCAAAGTCGATATCTTCCGCTGCTGCCCGACACCAAGTCGGTCACGTCAACACACAACCGAAGGAAGCCGATTGGTCGACCGCACCCAGGGGCTCTGGGACCTGGAAAGGCTAACCTTCTGCGGAGCTTCAATGTCTCGACTGAATATAACGCTCTCGTAAACTCGTGCGAGGACTCACCATCTCCGAGCACGGCGGACTCGACAAAATCGAGTACCGAACCGATCTCATAAAGCCCGAGCCCAAACGCGGCGAGATCCGCGTCCGCGTCAGAGCGGCCGCGCTCAACCATCTGGATCTCTTCGTCCTCGGCGGGGGCTTGCCCGGTGTCACGATAACCCCACCCTGGGTGCTGGGTGCCGACGCGACGGGCGTCATTGACGCCGTCGGGGACCTCAGTGGAGTCGCCGACAACCAGCTCAAGGTCGGCGACGTCGTCATCATCAACGGCGGCATCAGCGACCAGACCTGCGAGTACTGCAAGTCCGGGGAACAATCCCTCTGTGTCCACTTCAAGATGCTCGGCGAGCACCTGCCCGGCACCCTCGGCGAGTATATAACGATCCCCGCGCGCAACGCGCGTAGCATTCCGCGGGACAAGCCGTTCGAGCAGGCAGCCGCGTTCACGCTTTCGACCCTCACGGCGTGGCGCATGATCGTCACGCGCGCGCGCGTAAAGAAAGGCGAGAACGTGCTGATCTGGGGCATTGGCGGCGGGGTCGCGCTGGCCGCCCTCGAGATCCTCCGACTCATTGGCGCCAAGACGTGGGTGACCTCGCACAGCGAGGAGAAGCTCGCCCTCGCCCGCGGACTCGGCGCCGACAACACGTTGAATTACACCACGACAGACGTCGGCAAGGAGATCAGGACGCGTACCAGCAAGCGCGGTATCGATGTCGTTCTCGACACAGTTGGGGAGGCGACGTGGACGCAATCGCTCGTCGCACTCGGCAGGCGTGGCCGACTGGTGACATGCGGTGCGACGTCGGGTCCAATCGTGCAGATGGACGTGCGGCGCCTGTTCTGGAATCAGTGGGACATTATGGGCTCCACGATGGGCAACGATTCCGAGTTCGACGCCGTTACCAACGAGTTCCGCGCCGGCCGTCTCACGCCACTCGTGGACTCGGTGTTCGACATCACGCAGGGGCGACAGGCATTCGAGCGGCTGGCGAGCGGACAGCAGTTCGGAAAGATCGTCGTGCGAATTCCCGACTGATGGCCGAGGGTGGCGCGCAGTACACCCCGCTGGAGCTAGCGCAGATTCGCGAGGAGTTCACCTCCGGCAAGATGCCGTTGTGCCCGCGTTGCAGTGTGTCGATGACGCGGCGGGAGATTGGGGGCGGCTCCTTCGGGCTTGGCTACGCGAGGCAGAGGGACTGGTTGATCTGCGCAAAGTGCCGGCGGAGCGCGATCTTCGACATCCATCGCGGGACCAGAACCTGACTCCGTACAGGGTTTCCCAGTAGCCAGTCATTTCGAGCAAAATCTGACGCCCCATCCTATCTTTGGAGCACCGGCCTCAACAGCAGTACGAGCCACGTTCCCCCGATTCCAGATGAATCTCAATCGACGCCTTTTAACAATCGGCGCCTTTCTTTTTTTCGCAGTCACTGACCTTCGGGCTCAGGTAGTCGAGCGTCCCGTTGCGTTCGACAGCTCCGGCCAGGTGATGGTGATGACCCCGTACATAGCCGGCCGTGCCGACCTGCGCGCGCCGTGGTGGCCGGTGTCCGGTGAGTTCACCGCGGCCAGGCTCTACACGGTAAACGACTCGAGCTACGTCCTGACCGTCGGACGGCGGAGTGGTGTCGTAGAACGCTACACCCTCTCGGCGGCGGACAGGGAGGCGATTCGGGCCATCGTGTCCCGCCTGCCGCGCGAAGTGATCGCCGCCCGCAACGACGCCCGCAATTCGTTCATCAAGAATCAGACGCTGCTCGGACTTGCCGTGTACGGACCGGCGTTCGCCATTGCTCTTGGTGACAACCCGGCCGGCGCGACCGCCGGCTATCTCGTCGTGGCGGGCGGATCGTTCTTCGCGGCTTCTGAGATCGCGCGTCGGAACCTGATTTCCCGCTCTCAGAGCGACCTCGGATTCAACATGGGCCACAACGGCGCGCTCGCCGGCTGGGCCACCATGTACATCTTCGACGCCAGCGACCAGGGGCAGGCCGCCGGCGCATTCATCGGCGGAATTGGGGGAGCGGCGCTCGGCGTTACGCTGGGGCGCGGGATGACCGAAGCCGATGCCGTAGGCGCCGCCTTCGGGTCCGACATCGCTGCGCTGATTGGCTGGGGCACCGCCGAAGCCATTCGGGGGGACGAGGAGTGCACCACGACCACGGATCCCCAGACAGGATTTCCGGTAACCACCTGCGATCGCGGGCTCTCCACCCGCGCCGAAGTAACCATGATTCTGGCCTCCGGCATCGTCGGATATCCATTCGGCATTCTTTACCCGCGCAACGCGCGCTATCACGTGACGCCGGGCGACATCAACGCCCTGTGGGGCACGACCCTCCTCGGCGCGACAACGTCGGGCGCCTTTCTCGGCAGTGGCTCCAGCCGCCGCGCGGTCGCTGCCA
>DASYIM010000217.1:0-35658 GCA_035997625.1 Gemmatimonadaceae bacterium | reverse complement strand
GTCTCCCGGCACCTGGCGGATCGCAAGCTCTCGCAGATCTTCCACGCTGGTTCCGGCCGGTGCGAGAAGGAATTGGGCCTCACCGACACTGCGCTGTAACGCGCTCAGATTGGTGGGTTGTCCAGCGCAGGCAACCACGATATCGACTGCTTTGTTCTCGTGGCCGCGCAGGCTTTGCGCCAACTGATCGGGTGAGACGACATGGTGCTCTGGCAGCACTACGATCAGCGATACTCGCGGGGTGTGACGCGAGACCGGTGGGCGCTTTGGGGCTTCACGGCGCTCGAGAGGCTCTAGAAGACCCGCTTGATCGGAGTCGCCAGCGATGATCGCCTCCGCAAAAGCGTGAGCCTGACTGGAACGATCTGCGGCGAGCACATCCGGGCTGTAAACCTGGGACATTCCCATATCTCGAAAGAGGCTGCGTTAATGACGTGTGCGACTATTCGTCGCAGATCTGATTTGCGCGCGCTGTAGAACACGGCGAGGCAAATCCCGTACTTCGACAGGCCCGGCGCAACCTGTTGCGACGCAATTACTTGCGCAACTTCCAACGATGGAGTCTGCGCCCGGCGCGCCACGTTTGCGTTGCGCGGTTGCCACAACGGATTTCCATCCGCTAACCAGTTTGGTTTCGTTCACAAGCTCGTGACCGTTGGTCGCGGAGTCGGATCCCAGGTCACCATGCGAGCACCGCGAAGTGCATCGAACCATGCGAGCCAACCGGCGCTGCAGGCCGCTACGATGAAGCCGGCCAGCGCGAACGGCTTGAGGCTGCTCGAGCCCGCGTATTTGATCGACAGGGCACCGGCGAGCAGGCCGAACGCGACGATTCCAAGGAGGACTGCGGCGATCGTGCTTTGCGTGGCGAGAGTTCCAAGCGCGAGCAGTGCCGCGGGCGCGACGAGGTAAGGAACCCAGCGAAGAAGTTTGTGGCTCACCAGCATCAAAGCGAATCCGCCATACTTGAACGGATTCATCAGGCTTCGGAAGTGAAATAGTGTGCTGATTCCGCGCGCCATCGTGCGTGCTTTTCGCCGCAGCTCGAGCCGAAGCTCCTGAGTGCTCGGCACGACACAAACAGCGTCAGGTACGCTCACCGAGCGGTACCCTTGCTCTCTTGCCATGAGTGTGGATGCGAAGTCCCAACTCAGTCCGGGTGGCAGTGGAGACCCGCGAATCTTGCGGCGGATCCCGTAAAAGCAGCCGCTCGCGCCGACAATGGAGCCCGCGCGTGTCTCCAGCGCACGAACCAGCATCTCGTAGCCGGTGTAGCCCGATTCTCCGCCCGTTTCAGTTGCGGATGCCGCGGCGATGCTGACGTCACAGCCCGACGCGACTCCCACCGTCGGATCGTCAAAGGCGCGAATGAGCGGCCTTAGCGACCCCGGTGGGACTGCCACAGTTGCATCGACATTTACGATTATGTCGCCGCGGGCAACTGCCACGGCCGCATTCTCGGCGGCTGTTTTGCCTCGGCGTGTTGGCGCGCGGAGGAGCTCGACGCCTCGATCGGAGAAATCCCGCACAACATCGTCGGTGCCGTCAGACGATGCGTCGGAAAGGACGAGGAATTGGAGCTTCTCTCTCGGGTAATCGAGTTGGAGGATGCGCTCCAGCGTGGCCCGGATGCTGGCGACGTTGTTGTAAACAGGCACGGTAACGGTCACCATCGGCCAGTCGCCAATTTGCGGATTGGGTGAGCGGCGCGGGCGTACGAGGCCGACGGCCCACACGATCACCGGATACAAAACGTACGCGTACACCGCCGTGAGTATCGGCGCGCCGGCGATGACCACGGCAAGAGCGAACAACGGGTCCGAGATAACTGGCAAGCGTTTGAGGAAGGGCCGCCAGGCTCGAGACAAACGACTCGACGGCATCAGGCGCGCGGTGGCGAGCCAGGGCGCCGGTCAAGCACGCCCTGCTCGACGGACGGTCAAAGCATTGGACGTGCCGCGATCCGGGCTGCTTAACTTGTTGTTGTATATACTTTTACGGCGAGTAAGCCTCATTCACTGGGGGACGCCGACTGCAATTTGTTGCAGACGTGCGACGCCGCCTTAGCGAGTCGCGCTTGTGCGATTCGAGATGGCCAGATCGTAGACCCGTTCATGCGCGTCCATCCAGCGATCCATGCCGAAGTTGGCGACCAGGTGTCGGCTCGCCGCTGTAGCGCGAAGCGCGGCGGCCTCAGGGTCCCGGATCACCAAATCGATTGCCGCCGCCAAGCGCTCAGGGTCATCGGGGGCGACAATCATTCCTTCCCCCGGTCCTACCACATCGGGAACCCCTCCGACGCTCGTCACAACCACCGGCACCCGGGCAGCAATTGCTTCCAGCAAAGTTATCGGCGTGCCCTCTGAACGCGAGCTAAGGACGAACACATCGAAAGCCGTCAACAATCGACCGGCGTCAGGAACAACGCCGTGAAACCGAACTCGATCGGAGAGGCCTTGGGCGCGAACAATGGTCTCGAGATTGGCACGTTCAGGTCCGTCGCCGACGACCGATACCGTTATGGGCAGCGCGCTGAGGCGCCTGACGGCGCGCAAAAAGACATCAGCACCCTTGATCGGTATCAGCCGCCCAACCCACCCTATCACGGCGCCGGTCATCGGCAGACCGAGCTCGCGCCTCGCTTCTTCGCGACTCGAAATGGGCTTCTCATCGCTCAGTCCGTTGGGAACGACGTGCAGCCTTTCCGGCCGCACCCAAGCCCCCCGCAGTTCATCGGCGAGCAGGCGCGAAACGGCAATCACCGCGTCGAACCGCCGCAGCAGGACCAGCTGAATCATCTCGTGAAGGGTGCTGCTGCCTCCAATGCGGCTCGACCCATGAAGCGTGGTCACAGTTGCAAAATTGCGAGCCATTCGGGTTGCAGCATGAAGTATGTCGGGGCGGTAGCCGTGTGTATGGACGACGTCCGGCGAGATGCGCTCGCACAGTTGCTTGATCAGCGCGCGTTCCTTCAGGTAGGCTCTTGAGGGGAGCCGGAATTCCTCGGTCCTGACACCGGCCTTCTGGAGCGCGGTGACAAAAGGATGCTGGCCGTTACTGGGCTCAGATACGACGGCGACAATTACGCTGTGACCTCGACGCGTTTGTCCCGCAGAGAGAGCGAGGACCACTGACTCGAGACCGCCGACTTCGCCGGGAGCGACGATTTGAAGAATTGTTCGCCGCGGACCGTCGTCGCGGCGAGTGTCGGCGCTATCTAAACGTATCGATGATCGCGCAGCCATGCGACGCTCAGCTCGATACCGTCCCGCATCGAGAACGAAGGGCGATACCCCAGCAAATCACGCGCTTTCTGCTCTTCATACGAAACGCGCAGACTGTAAAGCTCGAATTCCGCGCCAGTCGGCGAATTCTTGATTGCGTTCTCGGCAGTGCGCATCAGTTTCTTGGCCAGCTTCGATCGCTGATATACCCGCATCACCAGAGGCTGGAATCTCTTGAGAATGAGCTTCGCGGTTTTGCGCACCGGCAACATGAGACCTGCCCTCAGTCGCGACCGCAGTGTAGAAGCCGGAAGCAGTGGCGGCAGCCCAAGCGCGTCATTCAGTGCGTGAAAGTATTGGCTCCATGTGGGCCGTTCGCCGCCGTTGACGATGAAGGTCTCGCCGATCGCCTTGTCATTTTCCAGCGCGAGTAAAACCGCCTTCACCATGTCATCGACATAAACGAGGTTGCAGATACCCTGGGTGTAGCGATCGGGAAGAAACCAAGTCCCGGCCGACAAACGTTGCGCGAACTCTACCGTCCATAAGTCGCTATAGGGTCCGTACACTATTGTCGGACGCAGGACGGTGATCGCCAGACCCCGTCGCCCGTACTCGGCGCAGAGCTGCTCGGTCTCAGCTTTCGAACGACCATAGGGGTCCGTACCGGGATCTGGCGGGCTCGCCTCGGTGAATTTTCCTTCCGTGCGACCGAACACCGCAACCGTACTCAGATGCACGACACGTTGAACCCCGGCGCGTTGCGCTTCGTCGAGGACAATCCGCGTTCCTTCGATGTTCGTCGCCGAGTCTCCGTGAGCGCAGTGAACGACAGCTCCGATTCCCGTCATCGCGGATCGGACGCTTGAGGTTGAATTGACGTCGCAACGGACGATTTCAACCGGCAGCCGGCCGATCCGCGCGGCACTCGACCATCGTTTGATCCCGGCGCGAACGGATCCGGGGTTCAGCTCGTGAAGCACTTCCACAATCCTGCCGCCGATGAACCCACCGGCGCCGGTGACGAGAATGCGTGTCATGACTGTGCGGCGATTCGACGCCATGAGTCGTACCAGGGAAGTGACATGCGCCGCCGCCTCGCGTAGCATTCATCGATCAGCTCGATTGAAGGCAACACGTCGGCCCCCGCGACTACGGGAACGGCATGGCCGCGCAGGACATCAAGAAAATTGTCGATCATCGAACTGCCAAGATCTTCCGGGATCTTCGCCGCGGTTGGGAGCCGCAAGGTTCGCCGATCGGCCGATCCGGACATTTGTAAACCCAGCGTATTCCAATCGAACAAATGGCCTGTCACAGTCGCGCGATCCCCTTCGATCTCAAAGGTGTTCTCATATCTGCTCAGCCACGACAGTCTGAGCACACCCTCGCATTCCTTTATTCGAAACTTGAGCGTCGCAGCCGCTTCGGTACCGCCCATCGAGTCGTCTTCGTAAGACGTTATGTCCGGTTTTCCGCCGAGCCACCAGCACGCCAAATCCAATAAGTGCGAGCCTTTGTCGGCGAGGACACCTCGTCCGCCGGCGGCGAGACCGAAATATGAACCGCTTGCAGCGGGCCAGTCGAACTTTTCTCCCCACGAGAACTCGAACTGCCGCACGGTACCGAGCGCGCCCGTCTCGATCAGCTCTTTCGTCTTGATCGACGACGGATACAGGCGCCGATAATTGTTCACACAGAGGGCGGCCCCAGTCTGGGCGGCCCTGGCGATGACGTCCCTGGCTTGTTCGCCTGTCTCAGTGAGCGGCTTTTCGCAGAGAACGTTCACCTGTCTGTTAACGAGACTCAATGTCACGCCGTAGTGCAAAGACGGCGGCACAGCGACGATGGCGCCATCGATGTCACCGATCACATCCTCGTAGCGCTCGACCGCGCGGGATGCACCGAACTTGGTCGCCATTGCCTGCGCCCTATCCAGGTTTGGGTCGACACAGATTGCCCGGGAGATCACGTCCGGGTGCCTGGAGAGTGCGGGCAGATGCAATGCCTCTGTGATCGCTCCGCACCCGATTACGGCCACTACGGGCTTCTCGGCCGTTCTACCGCGACCTGTTGTTGACTGTGCGCTCATCCTATGGGTGTAGACAGTCGCCCGTGCAGCGTCTGAGCGCGACAACGGTTGACTCCGTGAACAGAAGAAGAAAGCAACAAAATGAAGGTGTCCGGACGCAGTGCCGGGATCCAGCGATTGTGTGGGAGATGACTGAGAAAGGACCGAAAAGTGGCGTCGCATTGCCGGCGACATTGCGCACGTTAGCGCATCAAGGCACCAATTTCGAACGATGCTGTATTAGCTTTTCGGTACTCCATTCTCTTTCGGAGCTTTTCTAACGGTGTTTGTGCTCGCAACGAGTGAAAAATACCGTTACATGGCGCGGATGGTAACATCCGATTTCGTGGTATCTGGCACGGAGTTCGCCAAACGAGGCGCCCGTAATTGGGAACCGCCGAGGCCACCTAACGCGACCCGGCGATTTGATTGGTTTCTGGGCGTGACAGTTCATTTGAATGATCGTCGCCCATAAGTACAGAAGAGCTTGCCGCCAATGGCGAGCGCTTGGAACAATAGAACGGCAGGATCGCAACCTCCCCGGAGGCGAGCGACAAAGGCAAACCCGGCGAAAGCCGGCGACGCAAAGCCACGAGGCTACAGCGTGCGTTAGGCACGTCATGCCAGTCGGGCCGCCGACTCACACTACAGAGGAGGACGCATGTCACCGCGTACTTTCATGCTGGCAGTGACCGGCTTCGTCTTAGGTGTCGCTGCGTGTTCGACATATGGTACCTCGGTCGTCGAGGTTAAGGGCCCGCCGCATGTAGCCTCGATCGCGGTAGCCCTCAGCTCACCAACTATCCGCGCCGGTCAGACCCAGCGCGCAACGGCGACAGTGAAAGACGCCAGTGGCGCGACTCTGAACGATCGCGTTGTAGCCTGGTCCACTTCGAGTGCCGCGGTTGCGACCGCGAACGACTCTGGAATGATTGTGGCCGTAGCGCCCGGCACCACCGTTGTCACGGCCGCGGCCGACGGTGTGAGCGGTCAGACAACTTTGACGGTCTCCCCCCCGACGCCGACCCCTGTCGCAGCGCTTTCGGTGGCGATCTCTCCGGCGGCCGTAGTCGTTGGCCAAACAGCCCACGCAACAGCCACGGCAATGGATTCCACCGGAAATCCGCTGGCCAACCGAACCATTACATGGCAGAGTGCCAATGTGAGTGTTGCGGTTGTTACGGCAAATGGCGATGTGTCGGCGGTCGGCCCCGGCACGACAGCGATAAGTGCAGCCAGTGAGGGTAAATCGGCATCCGCGCCGCTCTCCGTGAGCGCACCGGCGCCGGTGCCTGTTGTATCCGTCTCGGTTTCACCCGCGACTTCGAATCTTCAGGTGGGAAACACCGTGTCACTGTCAGCGACAACGCGTGACGCGAGCAACAATGTCCTAACCGGCCGCGTTGTCGCCTGGTCGAGCTCGAATGGGGGCGTTGCGTCGGTCTCGGGATCGGGTTTGGTGACAGCTGTGGCGGGTGGATCCGCGACGATCACCGCATCGAGCGAAGGTATGACTGGAACTGCCGCGATCACAGTCGCGGCGCCTGCTCCAGTTCCGGTGGCATCGGTTTCCGTTTCGCCAGCGAGCGCAACGGTTCAGATTGGCAGCACGCAGCAGTTGTCGGCAACGACGCGTGACGCCAGCAATAATGTCCTGACGGGACGTGTCGTGACATGGTCGAGCGCCACGCCGAGCATCGCGTCGGTCAACTCGTCATCGGGCTTGGTGACAGCGGTCGCCGCTGGAACCGTGCAGATCACCGCTACGAGCGAAGGCAAGACCGGCACCGCCTCGATCACCGTTCCGGCTGCTGCACCGGCTCCAGTCGCAACAGTTTCCGTTTCGCCGGCGAGCGCAACGGTTCAGATTGGCAGCACGCAACAGTTGTCGGCTACGACGCGTGACGCCAGCAACAATGTCCTGACGGGACGTGTCGTGACATGGTCGAGCGCCACGCCGAGCATCGCGTCCGTCAACTCGTCATCGGGCTTGATGACAGCGGTCGCCGCTGGAACCGTGCAAATCACCGCTACGAGCGAAGGCAAGACCGGCACGGCGTCGATCACCGTGCCCGCGCCTTTGGCTCCGGTCGCAACGGTTTCCGTTTCGCCAGCGAGCGCAACGGTTCAGATTGGCAGCACGCAACAGTTGTCCGCTACAACGCGTGACGCCAGCAATAATGTCCTGACGGGACGTGTCGTGACATGGTCGAGCGCCACTCCGACCATCGGGTCGGTCAACTCGTCATCCGGCTTGATGACAGCGATCGCCGCTGGAACCGTGCAAATCACCGCTACGAGCGAAGGCAAGACTGGCACGGCGTCGATCACCGTGCCCGCACCTTTGGCTCCGGTCGCAACAGTTTCCGTTTCGCCAGCGAGCGCAACAGTTCAGATTGGCAGCACGCAGCAGTTGTCGGCTACGACGCGTGACGCGAGCAATAATGTCCTGACGGGACGTGTCGTCACATGGTCGAGCGCCGACCCGAGTCTCGCGTCGGTCAACACATCCGGTCGCGTGACAGCGGTCGCCGCTGGAACGGTGCAGATCACTGCTACAAGCGAAGGCAAGACCGGCAGCTCCAGTATTACTGTACCCACGCCGCCTCCTCCGCCGCCGCCCGGCTCGTCAAACGAACCGTCAGGAATGACGGTAATCAACGAGCGCGCTTTCAACGCGCTTCAGGAAAGCCCGTGGGATACCGACAACACCTTGTCGATAGTCCAGGACGCCAGTGCGCCGAAATCTCCGTCCAGTGTAATTCGCGTCACGTTCCCCGGCGGATTTTCCGGCGGAAGCTCCAACGGGCACACGGGAATGACGTGGGGCAGCGGTCAGCGTGTTCTCTACGCCAGCTACTGGATGAAGTACTCATCCAACTGGTGGGGTCACAACACGGGAATCAACAAGCAGACCTACGCCTGGGTGACGGCGGGCTATACGCCCTTCGTCATGGAAACTGAGGGTTACGGGAGTGGGCCGCTCAAGCCGCGCCCGATTCTTCAGCGCATGATCGTCGGCGACGGTAACTACGAGCCGAATCTGGTTCCCAACGCGACTATCCCGCGCGGCACGTGGTTTCACATTGAAATAGTGCTCACGGGCAATACGTCAGGTACCGCCAACGGCGCCATGGACATCTACCTCGATGGCGTCCACGTAACGAGTGTCGGCGGGCTTCAATGGACGACCGGAACCACCGGTTGGAACGTCTTTGAGATCTACCCCGTTTGGGGTGGTATCGGCGACACGGTTCCATCGACGATGACCGCCGACTGGGATCACATCTATCTGAGTGAAAAAAACTAGTTAGAGATCCTGCAACTTTTGTAAGACACCGGCCGCTTCGACTCTCGAGGCGGCCGGTTTTTTTACACGACGGATTGCTCGACGCCGTGACGCGTCGGGGCCGCCAACCAGCGAGTTTGCCAGGCGCGAAACATTACTACGGCCCATATCCCGGCAGCGATAGTGGAGTCGCCGGCGAGGAATCGATCCCACTCTCGGTGGAGTATCCGATTGTGAAAGAGATCGCCGCGATCATCCGACAGCAGGAGATCACCCGCCCAGTTTCGAAGCGGGCCCGATAGCCACTTGGCCAGGGGAACCGAGAATCCCATTTTCTCCCGATCGACGAGGGCGGGCGGCACATGCTTGTAGAGAATCTGCCTCAGGATCCATTTGCCGCGGCCGTCGCGCACTTTGAATTTGCGCGGCAAGCGCCAGGACAGTTCCACAACACGGTGATCCAGAATCGGTACGCGAGCCTCGAGACTGACCGCCATGCTCGCGCGATCCACCTTGGCGAGCAGATCATCGGGCAGATACGCGACCTGGTCCGCCAGCATCATCCGCTCCATGAGACCGATCGTGAATTCCTCGCCCAGCGACCCGTCGAACTCCGTCGTGTCGTTCGATCCCACGACAAGATCCTGTGGATCCTGCCACGCCGACAGGAGCGACCGATACATCCCCTGGGGCGATCCGCCACGCAAGAGGCCGCCGAGCTTGTGCATCCTCTCACCGAGGTGTCGGGCGTTTCCTGCGGCGGGGAACACCGGTGCCAGTCGGTCTCGCATCCGGTTCCACGTGCGCGGCGATACGGCGGTCAGACCAGACGCCGAGAATCTCCGTAGCAGACTGGGCCAGCGCTGGAACCCGGCGATCATCCGCTCGCCCTGGATATAACGGTTGTAACCGCCGAACAATTCGTCGCCACCATCCCCGGTCAGCGCGACGGTAACCTCGCGACGCGCGAGCTCGCAGACGAGAAAAGTCGGAATCTGCGAGGGGTCAGCCAGCGGCTCGTCGAACATATCCGGCAACCGCGGAATCACGGCGAGGGCATCTTCACCGGTGAGATGGAGTTCGGTGTGATCGGTGCCGAGGTGGTTCGCTACCGCTCGCGCATGGGCGGCCTCGTCAAAATCGTGCTGATCAAAACCGATAGTGAACGTCTTGACTGGCCGATCCGTCGAAGCCTGCATGAGCGCGACGACTGTGGACGAGTCTATCCCGCCCGACAGAAGCGCTCCGAGCGGCACGTCGGCCTGCATTCGCAGGCGAACTGCGTCCGTGAGAAGTGTCTCGAGCTCGTCGACAGCTTCTGCATCGCCGCCCGAGAACTGCCCGCCCATGCCCTGACGGGCCACAGTCCTGGCGGACCAGAAGGGACGTGAATCCGGCAGCGGTTTCGACGGATCGGCGATGGTGAGAATGTGCCCCGGAAGAAGCTTGACGGCGTGACGGAAGATGCTCTGCGGCGCGGGGACGTAGAGATAGCGGAGATACGAAGTCAACGCTGCAGTGTCGAGCGTTTTGTCGAATTCCGGTCCGGCGATCAGGGATTTCAGCTCCGAGCCAAAACTCACCAGACCCGCATGGTGATACACGAACATCGGCTTGATGCCGAGCCGGTCGCGGATCAAAGAGAGCTCACGCCGGGCGGTGTCCCACACCGCGATGGCGAACATGCCAATGAACTCCCGGACGGCCCGCTCGATTCCCCACTCCTCGAAGGCTGCGAGGATTACTTCAGTATCGGAGTGCCCTCTGAAGCGTCGACCTCTGCGCTCGAGTTGCGGGCGCAGGCGATTGTGATTGTAGACTTCGCCATTGAAAACGATGGTGTACCGGCCACTTTCCGACCGCATCGGCTGGTGGCCTTGCTCGGAAAGATCGACGATGGCGAGGCGTCGAAAGGCGAGCGCAACTCCGCTCGGCGCGTCGACCCAGACTCCGTTGTCGTCGGGCCCGCGGTGAGCGATCACATCACTCATGCGGAGTGCTACGCGGTGGAGCTCTTCTTCACTCCACCGAGCAGCAGTGAATACTCCGGTAAGCCCGCACATGTGTCTTCTCGGCTAAGCGGGACGATCTTGGACAGCCACTGTTCCACCGATCGAGCCTGTGCGTCCGGTCCTCTGCCAGGTAGTGTCCCGCACCGTAACCACCGTCTTGACCACAACAAGCACCCTCCAGACAGCGTACACCGGGAGCATGAAGAATGACGCGAGCGTTCTCCATGGCTGCGGGTGATTCCACATCGCGGCGATGGTGGTGACCACGATGCCAGACAGCGAAGCAGCGGCGGCAGCCGCGATCCACCAACCTGGTTTGCCCCGAACGCCCACGAGCGCAGCTGCTATCGTCGCGCCGGTCACCAGCAGGTGCAGCACCGGCGCCGGCAGCGCCAGCTCGACCAGGGCATCGAGTTTCTGGCGCCAGCCGATCTTCTTGCTGCGAAGCAGACGTGGTCCCCACTCGCGGATAATATGAACCCGGCCAGCAATCCACCGGCGTCGCTGAATTGCCCCCTGCGGAAGCGAGTGCGCCTCCTGCGAGAAGAGATTGGCAGCCGGCGCGTGACGGATTCTTACTCCCTCTGCGGTGTAGACGGCGTACAGCTCGGTGTCTTCAGTGATCGAAAATGATCGCCAGCCATCACGCATCAACAACTTCGTCCCAAACCCCATGCCGTTTGAAATCGGGCAATTGAGGCCAGCGGATTGTTTGAGCGGATAGGTTACGTAAAACCGATTCCTCCCCAGCAAACCACCCAGCCGTGTCAGCCAATTCTCGAACTCGTTGAGTACCCAGTTGTTCGGCTGAAAAATGATGTCGTTGAGGGGCGCGAGCTCGCCCAGTCCCAGGGCGAACGTCGGTGCGACCGTGCTGTCCGCGTCAACGATGACGCAGGCGTCCCAATCTCCAAGCTCGATCTGAGCAATAGCCCACGCGAGCGCTCTCGGTTTCCCGGGGGCGGCCGGATCACTGCGCTCCAGCGTTTCCGCGCCTTCCTCCCTCGCCAGTCGAGCGGTGCTGTCGGTGCAATTGTCCGCGATGACGACGACTCGCCGATGACTTGCCGGGTACGCGAGCGCAAGCAGCGACCGCACGCACTTGGTTATGAGAAGCTCCTCGTTGTGCGCCGGAACAAGGAACAACAGACGGGGAAGCTCGGCTTTGGCTTTGCCCGGTCTGACTCGGCGCCAGCTCACGAGCACACACAGAAGCTCGGAGACAACCGGCATCAAGAGCACCGCTACCACGCCAGTGAGCACAATCGCGAGACTCAAACGAAACACGAGGTCGCCGCTGAAAGAATTTTGCATGTGTTCAGGCCATTTGGCGCACTGTGGATCCAATCGGCGCGAAGCCATCGCCCTGCCCCGCGGGGGCCGGTACACCGTCTTCGTCGCCAACCTTTATCCTCGACGATTCAGCGAGTATCGCCGGCGCGAGAGCGCTGATCCGCGTCGTGTCGTAACGCAGTCGGGCGAACATCTGAGCGAGGTTTAGTGCGGGACGGCCTGGGCGCAACAGCTTTTGGAGCCCAAGCGCGAACCAGGAGAGAGGCACCAGAACAGGCGGCAAGAGCCAGACGATCGTGAGATCGGGATTGCTGCGCTTCAATCGAGTGAGCAATGCCCGCTTCGTCGGGAGTTCCGGCTCAAAGAGATTGAGGACGGTTGGTGCGTCGTCGAAGTGTCGAATGATCCACGCCAACGTCTTCCCGGCAAATACGACGTCAACCACGCCGAGCTGATGGTTCGGCAAGCCGACGGCGACGAAGGTGTTTCCCAGCCGCCTGCCAAGAAGCCCCGGCGGATCAAAGCTGCGGTAGTCAACGATGGCGGACGGACGTGCGATGCGAAGATCGATGCCCAGATCCTTGCAAAGACCGACAGCGAGTCGCTCAGATTCGATCTTGCCCCACGCGTTTGGACCGCCGGAGCGAGAGTTAGGCTCGATCGCCCCGTCGTCGGTCAGCCGCTCTCCCCGCGCCGGTATGGCCAGAACCGAGATGCTGCTGACGTGAACGAAGCGCTTGACGCCGGCAGATGCCGCGGCCCGCACGACGTATTCGGTAGCATTGACCGAGTTCTTCTGGTGCTGCTCCCAGCGTCCGGCGGTTTCGGCGGCGCAGTGAATCACTGCCTGCGCGCCGGCCATGACGTCCGGTGCGATTGGCTGGGAGACATCCGCTACGACATAGGAGACTCCAGGGATCTTCTCCCACTCAGGCGGCGTTCGTCTGGCAACTACTCGGACCTGTTCTCCGACCGAGAGCAGCGCGCGCGCCACTTCCTTGCCGAGAATTCCCGTCCCGCCGGTGACGACGATGGGGGCTGTCCGATCGCCCGACGTTACTTCGGACGTCGTCGAGTATGCCCCGTCGAGGGCGTGCGCGATCTGTTCACAAATGGCGACGGTTCCAAGAAGATTGGCGCGTGTCACCGGCGAAGGGCGGTCCTCCCTGATCGAGGCATAGAACGCCGCGAATATTTCAGCGAGTCCCGGGTAGCTTTGCTGGCGCTTCAGGAACCGCCTTCCCATTGACGCCGTCGTGCCCGTCAGGAGTTGCCACGCCGCACGATACGGCGATAGCAGCTTGTCGATCCCGGACGCGCCGGGTCCGATGTTGGTCTGTACAGTGCTCCGCACGTAATCGCAGTAGATGGAACCGTTGCTTCCGACGAGCTTCAGGTAGCTCTCGACAGGCCGCCCATCCAAGGTGACGACCAGCGTGCCCGTCAGCGATCCCCGGCGGATCAGAGCGTGCACTGTACCTCTCGGCCCGATCTCCACGGAAGCGAGTTGGGTTTTGCCTTCAGCGGCGCGCTCAAGAAAATCGAGCAGCACGTAGACGGGATGCGGTAGAATGTCGAGGAGCTGAAGGTCCGCTCTCAACGGCGCGCGTCCAATCGGGGTGTGCGTCGCGGCCCGGAACGAAAAGTAGCTCTCGATGTGGGCCACCTCTCCAAGCACGGGAAGAAGTTCTACGGCGCGACGGGTTGGCGGTTCATACAGTAGTTGGTGTCCCGCGCAAATCTTGAGGCCGTGTCGATCGGCGAGTTTCGCGAGGCTGAGGGCGGTGGCATGGGTGTCGACGAAGGGCTTCTCGACATAGACGTGCAACCCTGCTTCGAGCGCCTGCTCCGTAAGACTCCCGTGAGTCTGCGGTGGCGTGCAGATATGCACCACATCGACGCTGCTCGATTGGATAAGGTCGGCCAAAGAACCGAATGCCGCTGCTGCCGGCTGGATCCGCCGGATCTCTTCGAGGGCCATTGGATCCGGATCAACGACGGCCGTGACTTTGGCGTTCTGCAGTCGGCCAATGGCACGCGCGTGCTGACGTGCCATTTGCCCGGCGCCAATGATTCCAATTCGCAGCGTTCCGGGCTGCTGACTCACCTGCGGCATTCCATTCTTCATCGACTTCGATTCGGGTAAGGGTAAAGCGAGGTAAGGACCGCGCCCGTTTTTTCTCTGATATCGAGGACTGACATTGCCGGGTAGATCATCGCCAGGCGACGTCAGCGCGCCACCGCAAAGAGCAAATGGGACGCCGAGTGCGGATGGGACAGATATGGCCATCAATTTCTACCGTAACCCCTTGGCATCTCAGAAGTTAGGTATACGCGCCCCGTGCTGAACAAGCTTGGCACGGAGGCGCGTTTTGTGAGGGGTGTCGCACTCACGCAACAGACCCACAACGCTCCAGTCAGGGTTAGCCTTCCGGGATGAATCCGCTACCATTGAGTTCTGTCGCCGTCCACGAATTCGTAGCGCTGTCGCCACACGACCAGGTCGGACGGAGTCGAAATGCGGGCTCGAGTGCGCCCAGAGGGCATCAACTCGGAAGTCGGGAATTTCCGGGATTTGCATATCTCAAGGTCTCGACCCCATCTGAATCACGGCCCGTTGTGGAAAGGAAGCGATGCAATCGAGCAGTCTGCGATCACCAAAAAAGCCAATTGCTGATCACGCCAAACCGTATATCCCAAGACCCGTGACCGATCGCAGCGGCCCTCTTCGTATCGCCATGATGATCGAATCCGATGGTCCGGGCGGAGCGGAGATGATGGTGTTCCGACTCGCCGAGGAGCTGAGACGGCGCGGTCACATCATCACACCCGTCGGACCGAGCAATGGAACGGGTTGGATGGGCGAGATGTTCCGGACGGCTGGATTTTCCGAGGAAACGTACTGGCTCAAGCGCCCCGTCGATCCTTCTTGTGTCGGTCGACTGATGGATCTTTTCCGGCGCCACTCCATCGATCTCGTTCACAGCCACGAATTCACCATGGGCGTGTATGGTTCGACGGCCGCGACTCTATCGCGGATCCCGCATGTGTTCACCATTCACGGCGGGCTGAATTCAACCAAGGCACTCCGCCGCCGCATCGCGTTACGCTGGGCTATACGCAGATCGGGGCAAGCAGTCGCGGTATCGAACGCGACGCGCGAAGAGTTTGCTGAAAATCTCGGATTGGCGAATTCCGCGTTCAGCGTCGTGCATAACGGCGTGCTCCCGAAGCGGGGAACGGCAGACCGAGTCGCGCGAGAATTCGGCATTGGACGGGGCGAGACGGTGATACTGGCGGTCGGAAACCTCGAGCGGAACAAGAACCACCGGATGCTGCTCGAGGCGTTGGTAAATCTCCGGAGCTCGGGGCTCACCACTCCATGGAAGGTCATCCTCGCAGCCGGCCGCGGCGGACCGGAGCACGAGTTTCTCCTGGACTACATTCGTAACAACCAGGTCGAGGATCGTGTCCACATCGCGATGGGGCGGAGCGACGTCGCGGACCTTCTGGAGCTGGCGGACGTCTTTGTAATGCCTTCGCTTTGGGAAGGCTTGCCAATGGCTCTACTGGAGGCGATGGTCGCGGGAAAAGCGATCATTGCGTCGGCGACAGCGGGAATCCCGGAGGCCATCACCAGCGGACGGGAAGGAATACTGGTACCACCAGGGGACCTGAGCGCACTCACTATCGCGTTGCGCGAACTTCTCACCGACCCGTCCCGTCGCCAGGAGCTGGGCAGTGCCGCGTCGAAGCGATCGGAGCAGGAATTCACGGTAAAAGTGATGGCAGACAGTTATCTGGCGATTTACAACAATCTGCTCGACGAAAGACGATCCTTGCCCGGCCGATGACCGCGACAATTCGACGAGAGCAGAGTCCGCTGGGTGATCGACCTCCGGTCCCGAACCAGCCGCATGACTTCGACGGGCCGGTCCCAACGCAAGCCGCGCCGGACTGGCCTTCGGCTGTAATCGCCGGCGCGTATCGCACCGGCGTGCTCGGTGTCCGCGCGCTCGCGCGACGAGGAGTGCGCGTCACGCTGTTCGACAGCGATGATGAATTGCCAGGGTTTCGTTCGAAGTACGCTCGTGCCCACCTCTGTCCCGACCCCGATACCGATCCGACGGGCTGGGTGGACTTCATGGTCCGTCTTGCCGCAACGATGGGTGGGAAGCCCGTGCTGATTTCCAGCGCGGATCAGTTCGTATCCGCGATCGCCAGGCACGCCGATAGACTTGCGGAGCACTACACCCTTTCCCCAGGCGTTTCCCTTCAGGGTCTGCTCGCGACGAAGGAGACCCAGTACGATCTCGCGGCGAAGCACGGCATGCCTTTGCCCCGCACTCAGTTCGTGATGAACCTCGAAGACGTGACGGCATTCGCCAACGAGGCAGAGTTCCCTTGCCTTCTGAAGCCGATTCATTTCCGCGAATGGCGTGCGTTTCCCGCAGGCCACCCTCTGTCGTACGCGAAGATTGCGATAGCCCAAACGCCCGCCGAGTTGGTGACGAGCTGGCAGCTCGCCGCAGCCGTCAACCCGAACACGATCGCCCAGGAGATAATTCTCGGCGCCGATACCGACAAACGCGTTTATCTGGCCTGCTACGACAGTTCAAGCAGGCGTATCGCCAGCGCGATGTTCCGGGAGCTGCGGTGCAATCCGCTCCAGTTCGGTCCCGCGAGCGTGACCGAGCCGGTCGTTGATCCCGAGACTGACGAGGTTTGCGACAAATTTCTTCGACGCCTCGGCTACTCCGGCATCTGCGAGATCGAAATGAAGCGCGATGCGCGAGATGGGCGGGTGAAGCTGATCGAGGCAAATCCCCGCCTCACCGGTGGCGGTGACGCCGCGCCGTACGCGGGTGTCGATCTGTGCTGGCTGCACTATCTCGATATGATCGGGAAACGCTTCGGTCCTGTGACTCCGAGCGGCGCGGACTTTCGCCATATCGACCTTCGCAACGACGTCGCCGCGATCTTCTCCTATCGGAGGGCGAAACTCATTTCGTGGCGGGACGTGTTTTCCTCGTACCGGCGTCCGCGTGCGTTCTTCGATTTCGAGGCTCGCGACTGGCGCTATTCCGTCGAGACCGTCTACCGAATGGCGCGATCGCTTCTCCGCGAGCTGCTCACGTCGCTGCGGGGTCGATCTTCAGCATGACCTTGATGTGGGCTCGCGAACGCACATCGGCCCACGCACGCTCGTAGTCCTCGAGCGGATAGCAAGCCTTCAGGAACGGACTCGTCTCCAGAAGCGGCAAGGTGGCGAGCGCTTCATCGAAGTCTCCACCGTTACTGCCGACAGAGCCCACCACAGCCTTGTCGAATCCGACGATCGACTCGAACGTGAAGTTGTGGGTGGCGTAGGGGAAGCCCATTAGGAGCAAAGTCGCACCGGTGCGTGACTTGTCCAGAAGAGCAGTCAATGCGGATTGATCGCCCGTCGCTTCCACCAACCAGTCGAATTCATTGAGGTTTTCGAACGACGTGGAAGTCGTGGCAACATCTTCAAGCAGCGCCAAACGCGATGTCTCACGATCAATTACCGTGACGGAATGTCCGCGATGCGAGAGAACCCGAGCAACGAGATGGCCGATGGTTCCAGCTCCAACGACGGCACAGCGCCTTGGTGAATCGGACGATGTCGCGCCGAGACGGCGCAGCGCTTTGATCACGACGGCCAGTGGCTCCGCCAATGCCGCGTTGGCCAGAGTGACGTTGTCCGGGACTCTGTGGGCGTACCTCGCGTGAGTTACAAGGTACATGGCGTATCCGCCATCCTTTCCCATCACGCCGACCTCGCGTCGCTCACGACAGTTGATGGCGCTGTCGTTCTGACAATCCCGGCACGCTCCGCACCCCTGAATGCATTCGACCACGACGCGGTCGCCTTCATTGAAGGCCGTGACGCGCTTGCCGAGCGACACGACGGTGCCTGAGGACTCGTGTCCGGGCACGATCGGATACTTGGCCATGCCTGATTTGTAGTACCCGAGTCGTCCTTCAAGAATCTCGAGATCGGTGGCGCAAATGCCCTCATAGGCGACGCGCACGAGGATTTCGCCCGGCTTCAACGTCGGGATCGAGCGCTGTTCGATCGCTGCGTCGTGCGGACCGCGAATGGTCAGTGCCGGAAATCCGGTCTTCTGGTAGATCTCGGCGCGCTTGGAGGGATTGGTGATACGCCGGCTGTCCAGGATTCCTTTCACGATACCGACCGTCTTGTGGTACCGATACCTGAGAATCTCTGATGCGAGCGGGCGCAGACGTCCCGCTCCAGTCGCGAGCGCGACATCACAAGTGGTCCACCAGAGCTCCCGAAGAATCTCGCCCGGAATGTTTCTCATGATCCGGACTGTGGTCCAGCGCCCGCCGATTCCCTCGCGGTAGAACCGGTGGCGAACCTGGGGCCACGACTCAGTATGAATGTGAAAGATCGAGGCGTCAGCTTCGTACCGCACTTCCATGTCGCGCAGAACCCAGTGCTTTGCCCATTCCGCGTCCTCGAGTCCGGGCAGGCCCTCGTCGAACGGATGCTGCTCCCATAGGTCGCGTCTGATTGCCGAATTGGCATTGTTGACGAACACCTCGTATTCGTTCATCAACTGCGCTTTGGCGGGGAAAATTCTCTCAAAATCCCGCGCTTCTGAGAACTTGGAGAGCTCGTGTCCGCGCTGCCCGCCAAAAACCATGGCCGTGTCTGGGCGCCGTAGCGGGGTAATGAGCTGCTCCAGCCAGGTATTGCCGGTCGGGATGGCATGCGCGGACAGGATGACTATGAACGCGCCTCGAGCTTCGCGAATGCCGACATTCAGCGAATGACCGAATGTGAAATCGTCCGAACGCATCCTTAGAACACGCCCGCCGTGCGCGGCGAAAATCTCCCGCGTCCGATCTACCGATCCTGAGTCGACGAGCAGGAGCTCGAAATCGCGATAGGACTGCTTCTCGATCGCCGCCAACACCTCTGGCAGCCACCTCTCCTCATTGAACGCTCTGATGAGGATGGTCGTCTCGGGAGAGCGGACCTCGCTCTCTTCGCTGCGGCTTCCCTGATTTGAGGCGAACGGCAGATATTGGTCGCGTACGGGCATGGTGAGAGCAGGTGCTTCCATCAGTAGGATCTCCTGAAGCCGGCCAGCGTCACAGATACAGTCGTCTCGAAGACTCCACCTGTGTCAAGGCGCGCACTTTGTCCGATGCGTGTTGCTTCGCTTAGGTCCTTGGGCATGTTGGTGCAGGGTTCGAGTACGGCCGTGTAGCAGTCCCGCCAGCCGCCGTACGAGAGAAACAGCCACAGATAGGGAAGCTTCTCCTTGTCGTAGCGGAGTCGGAGCGAAGCGCCCAGCGCCCTGTCGTCGATTCCACACCAACCCTCGACGAGATCGCTCATGTACACAAACTCCTTCTCCCCGCTCGAATGAGGTGGTATCACTCGCAGGTCATAGCCGCCGTGCTGCCCATCGGCGAGCGGCCAATCGTATGGTCCCGGACCCGGCAACAAGGAGCTGAAAGTCGGATCGACGCCGGTGACTTTACCGCCGGGAATAACCAGCACGCACGACGGAGTGATAGCGATCGGCAGGTGCTGTTTGAACAAACAGTGAAACGCGTCGGTTTCGAGATTCTCGACGCGATACGAGATGCTGAGCGAATTGGAGTCAGCTCCCAGGCGGAATTCCTTCACACACGACGTCCTTCTGATTCCGGTGGTTGCCACCAACCGCACGACGGCTTCGTTGCCGCTCGACAGGTAGTCGACTTCCCAGGCGGTTGTCCACCACTCGCCGTGATCCGGTAGTGCCCGGCCCTCGAAGTCTGCGGCTGCATCATTGGGAAAGAGCTCCTCCCAACCGCCGGCCCAAACATCGTCGTAACACGCGCCCGAAGCCGCCGCGGCTAGCGCAACGTCTGCGCGATGCCAGATCCACTGGCGATTCCGCGCTCGGTCGAACAACTCCCACACCCGCCCACCCAGCGACGGAATTATGGAAGCGCGGATGCGCGAGTTCTCGAGCACGAGCGCCTCGAATCCATTCACGGTGTCACGGCTCACGGTAGCGGTCGGCGTGATGCGCTCGCGAGCCACCGGTTGGCGTGCAACGTGGAGCTCGGAAGGCTGGTCGCCGCTCGTCTCAAATTGTTCCGTCATGCCAACCGGGCTCCGTTCAACCGCGCCCGGAAGCCGGCCAGGGAAAGGCCCGGGCCGATGCAAAGTCGGGGTCTCGTGAAGCGCGAGCCGTCCGTCGGGCGATGCCATCCGCCGCCAACGCGCAAACCACCCGCGTAGGATGCTTCAGCAACGGCGCGATGAACGTCCTCCGAATCAAAGCCATACGGATACGCGAACCAGTCGAGGGCTTTTTCACCAAACTCAGCACGGAGCCAGGCGCGCGAGTCACGCACTTCGGCGACGATATCGCTCTTGCCGAGCGCCGCCAGATTCCTGTGGGACCAGCTGTGAGAGCCGACCGTAATCCCCGGCTGAGCAACGGCGGCGGCCAGTTCGGCGAGGGTTGCCGCCCTGGCGTATCCCGGAATTTTGTCGGACAAAGGCATCGCGGATCTGGCCGCCCACGACTTGACCCTCTCATCAGTGCCTGACAACGCATACAGCGCATGGTGCCGCATCTGCGGGTCGAGCACATCGTTCCCGTCCGCGAGGGCGTCCCACCAGAAGACGTGCCCATTCAATCGACCCGGCGCTACAAAGATCGTCGCCGGCAGATCGCGTTTGACGAGCTCACCCACGCCCTGATTCACTGCACCGGCATAAGCGTCGTCGAACGTGATGGCCACTCGCGGACGGGTTCCCCCCGGCTCGTCGATCTGATCGAGCGGAACAACATCAGCCGCGTCTGCGAGCACGTCCAGCTGCATCGCAAAATCCCGCTGAGGGACGAAGAGTGCGCGTTCACCCGCGGGGAGTTGCCCTTCCGGGATGATCCCGTGATAAGCGAGAATCAGGCGCTTCCCCTGCAGGCGCCGCCGCGTCAGCCACCGAACGGCCGACGACGACATCGCGCTCTCTATGGGCTGTTTCAGGAGACGATGCACCTGCTACACGCGCTGAGCGGGAGCACCGACCGGCAGTACCTTGCCAGTCATATAAGCGGGCTTCTCGATGCCGAAAAGCGAAAGCACTGTGGGAGGCAGGTCACGAAGGGAGACTTTGTCGCGATGCACCGCGGGACGGCTTCCCGGAATGCGCATCCAGAGGATTCCATCGGGATGGTGCATCCCGCTCTTGAGGCTCTCTACCTGGTAGAAAAGCCTGAAGAACGGTGTACTCTTCCCGTTCGGCCCATTCTCGAGAACGGCTTCGTGTTCCAGCTGCGAATAAATGATGCAGCCGGAGAACACGTTGTTATCGCGACGTTCAACCTGCATGGCCTGACGGCCGGCGACGCGCAGAGCAGCCAGGCGCTCGGCCGCATTCATCGCATCGCGCTCGTTTCCGAAGCGCAGATGAAATTCTTCCGACATCACAGGCTCGACCTTCTCGCATCCCGTTATGCCGGCGAATTCGAGCAGCGGCTCGAACGTGCGGGCCCGGTAAAACGTCTTCCCGCCGATGTCCTCATAAATGAGACAGGGCTGTTGGCTGAGCGCAGTCGCCATCACGATGACTGCATTTTTCGGAGCGGCCGCGACGATGTCTCCGACGATGCGATCCATCTCCTCGTAGCCATATCTCACGGCGTTCTGATACTCAGCCTGGTCGGCATCCGTCGGTTTGATCTTGAACGGCTCCGGATCCATGTTCCGCCAGTGAGCGTGCTGAAAGTGCGCCGTGCTGTTGAGGAAAAACGTGGAGAACGCCGGTTGCAGCTTCTTGAAGTACCAGAGGAACACATCACGCTGGAGCTTGTCGAGAATGGTAGCGCGCTTCCATTTTCCCTTGCCCGTCCGACGTTCGCTCCAGAGTTGGCGGACGATCGACAGGACAGTTTTTGTCGAAAACCCGTGTGAAAGCATGAACTTTAGAAACCGCAGGTAATCGCCCTTCGAGAGTGGCACGCGGTCGTTGGTATACTCCTGAACGTTTCGTTGAACGAACAGGTAGTACGGGTCCAGCACCGCGGGAGATGGGCTGGTACCGACGGTCCAGGGATCGGGGAGAACGGCTCCGCGAACCGGAGTCTCGTACTTGATGTTCATACTTCCGCACACCCAGACCGTCTTTCCCAGTTCGGCGATGAAATCCCACAAGGATTTCACGGCCAGCTTGTCGCCATCTCCAAGGTGGAAGATTCCGTGTTCGTCGTACGATAGTCCGCTGTGCACAGTGACCCATTGGATCCATGGATCCAGGTTCGGCGCGACTTCTTCCGCGTCGGTGGTAAACACAGACGACGCGTCTCGCAGCCGCTTGAAGTTCGGCAGATATCCCTGGCTGATGAACGTCTCCATCAGAGCGGGGCTCAGCTCGTTGAACTCGAGCAGGATCATCGGGCCCTCGATGGGCCCACGCTCGAGAGTCGGAGAGTACTGTGGGGAAATGGGACGAGCGGCGACGGTCATACTGTGGCTGGAGAGAGTTTGACTGAGGAGCGAACACGTTCAGTTTCGCTACGTGTTTCGCACTTCAAATGCCACAGGTGGGGCCATCGGAAAGCGCCTGCTACTGCCTCGTATCTCCTTTATCTCTATAGAGATAGCCAATCGTGGCGGCAGCCAGCGATGGGGGTGCGAGCGGAGGACTCAGGGCGACTGTTGCTTTGGTGCCACAGTGGTCACAGCCGGCAACTACGTTCCCGGTTCGGCCTGTGTGCCCGCTCGGAGCGCGCTGTGTCTGACACGCCAGCCGGGGACGGCGGTGGGAGAGATGACGGTGCTCCGACTGGCCGCAGCATCCACTGCTTTTTGTGAAAACTGGACCCGGGCGGCGATGTAGAGACCCGTCATGAACGCTGCCAACAGGTATAGTGGATCCATCCAGGCAAACGACACAAAGAACGAGGTTACCGCGAAACCGACGGCAGCGACCGGGAAATAGCTGGTCGCTCCGTAGATGAATCGCTCCTCCGTGGTTCCGCGCAGTAATGACCGCCGCAAACGTCGCCGCAGTCGCAACGGCGCGACGATCAGGCCGACGACCAGCGAGGCCCACATCAGGAGTCCCGGGATTCCCATTTCCGCGCCCGCCTGCACGTAGGAATTGTGGGGAGCGGTGCAACGCAGAGGCCCGGTCGTGTACGTGGGATTAATTTTTGGCGAGATGGTACACTCTGCCCGCTCGAAGTTGCTAATGCCGAGACCGAAGACGGGGTACGATTTCATGTAGCCAAGCCCACGCTGCATCACCGCTTTCCGACCGTCGCGATCGTAATAGTTGTAATCCTGCTTGGGCGTCATAATCGTTTGCATCTGCTCCCAGTATCCAGGCGGAGCCCCAACAGCCAGCGAAACGAGTGTCACCACCAACACCACCAGCCGTTTGCCGGCGGATACGCCGTTTACGAGAAACAGCGCCGCGGCCGCCACAGCGATGAACCCAATGAAACCGCCACGAGAGCCCGAGCGCGCCACGGTTACCGCGATGCCGATGAGGATCAGGGTCAGAAATGCTCGCTTCTTCCCGCGCTCGACGCTGAGCAGCAACAGTGTCAACGGAAGACCGACCATCATCACCACACACAGGTCATTCGAATCGTAAGTGTACAGATTGCTCAAGCGGCTGACGTGGCTGTTGGTCGACTTCGAGATTCCGAACACGAAAATCGAAAAGAAAGCAAGGATGCCGCAGCTGAGCACGTACGCCCAGACGAAGGTGAACAGGTCGCGGACGTGGCGTATGCTCACGGCGATCAGAATCCCGTATACCAGCACTTTCACGTACGTCGACAGGATGAAGATCGCTGATGCGCCCAGCGAGATCCCGAATGCGGCGGTGCAGCACGCCCAAACTCCGAGCATGGCCGTAATTCTCATCGGCCAAATGCCAAGCACATTCGTCCGGGTCAGGTACCGCGGATTCAGATAGGCGTAGCCAACCGACGCCAGGAACAGCAGCAGCGCAGGACGGAATTTCTCGAGTATGGGATAGTGCTGGTGAACGCGACTGATCGTGAGCACCGTGAGGATGAACAGTGCGATGCGGAGTGGATCGCGCACCAGGGCGAGCCGGTCCGCCGCCGCGCCCACTTTCGGCGAGGAGTGCGCTGAAGCCCCGCGCCCGCCGGAGAAGGAGGATAGCCTGGCAGTTGCGTACATCAGGCGGTTTCGATCACCGTTGACAGGACATCGAGCAGAACTTCCGCCGCGACTCTCCTCGACGCGGAGTTGAGAGCGATACCATCCGTGGTGTTGTCCTCAGCGAGCGTCTCGATCCTGATGCCATCTGAGATGAAACCCGCAATTGTTCCGTCAGCGGAAGTTGCCTGGACCTGGGCGATATCGAAGATCGGCTCGAAACCGCCAAACTCGGCACGCAGCAACTCGTTGTAGCGGTGCCGGGCAACTGCCCCCTCGCGACGAGTCGCGCGACCCAGATAGCGCCTGGTGCGCGCCTTCAAACCGCTCTCGACAGTCGTCAATGGGATCGTTGTGTGCACCAGCGCTACGTCCGGATGCTCGAACTGAATGGTGTCAACGGTGTCACGATACGCGTCGAACAACATTGTATATTCGCGAGACGAGCTGATATCGCCATAGCAGTATTTCAATAGAACCACCGGGTTCCGGGCGCGCGCGGCCGATTCCAGGAGCCTCAGCATCGCCGCGTTTTTCGACGCGTAGTCGCGATGCCTGCCGGCGAGAAAGCTGACGAATGCAGGGCCGGCTACATTCTCCGGGTCCCGAGTCTGCACCATGTTGATGGGCAGTGCATAATCCGTAGCGAGCTCTTGCACGCCGGCGCACACGTCGCTGCCCAGGGATTGGTGGCCGAAGTAGACAGTGCGCTGCGCTATGACCGACCACCGTGAGGAGCGCGCACACGCGCTCGCGTCCAGAGAGACGCAGGAGTCAGGTTCGCGGAGCGGGCTGGCAATCATGCTTGGGAAACGCGAAGCTATGCGAGAACAGGAGCTGTCTCGGTGAGCACCACGGAAGCGCCGGTGACGGGGAGCGGTGCAGGTGAAGCCGTGGACTCGATGAACTGATGATGCCAGACCTGCGTCGACAGCACTCCGACGAGAGCCTGCGTCTCCACGAACCCGCTGTCGATCCCCGCGCGGTGACGTCTCACCAGGCCATTGACGGCCGCTTCAGAAAAGACGCCGACTCGGCGAAGCGCGTCGGGCGCCAGATGATCGGCCACCCACGGCGGAGCGCTCGCGCCGAAAAAGCGTGGTGTCTCGAGATTGTAGGATCTCTTGCGTCGGTGCTTGAGGCCGGGAACGAGAATTCGCGAAGCCCACCGTCGCAGGACTTCCTTGTCCCGCTTGCCGCGCAGCCGCGATCCAGTCGGAAGCGCCGCCGCAAAATCGAAGAGGTGATGATCCAGGAATGGAAAGCGTGCCTCGACGCCGTGCGCCATCGCGGCGCGATCTCCCTGTGAACTGAGGACGTACGGCGAGAAAAACGTCGTCATTTCCAGATACGCCGCCTGGTTGAGTGGCGACCATCCGAAGTAGCGAACGGGGAGAGATCCGCGAAGCTCGCCCAGCACATCGATCTCGTCGAGGCCCGTCTTGAATTCCTGCGTGTATAGCTCGCGGACGCGGCTGGCGAGGAGAAACCTGGGCAGATGGGAGAACAAGGGGTCCCGGAGCGAGGCGGCTTCGAGGAAGAAGCGGCGCGAGAACTCTCCGCCCTTGTCCGCAACGAAGAGATCGGGGTAGAGGCGATCGAGCAAGCGCTGGCGCCCGAGAGACGCCGTATTGCGCAGGCAGAATCGGCGAATCGATGCCTCCTTGAAGAGATCATGGCCGAGAAACAGCTCGTCGGCGCCGTCGCCGGCCAGAACCACATTGATGCCGGACTCGCTCGTCAGTTTTGCAAGGTGGTACATCTGTACGGCCGTCGTGCGGAGCAGCGGCGTTTCCGTGTGCCACAAGACATCGGGCACGCTGCGCGCGAGGGCGTTGCCGCTCATTGATGCGGTCGCGTGCGCACTGCCGATTTCCACAGCCAGCTGGCGCTGGCAAACCCTGTCGTCTGAAAGCGAGTCGTCGCCGCACACCGAAAAGGTGCGGAGAGTGTCCGGTGAAGCGCTCGCGGCGAGTGACGCCGTGATCGACGAGTCGAGTCCACCGCTCACGTAGGCGCCGACGGGCACATCGGCGCGCATCCGCATCCCGACGCTGCGCAGCATTATCTCGTCGAGCTGCTCGATCACATCGATCGGCTCCGCATCGGCTTCAGGATAATCGAGCTCGAAGTAGCGGTGCAACCAGAGAGCCCCGTCCCTCAGTATTCCGTAAGTGCCAGGCTCCATAGCGGCGATTCCCGCGAACGGAGTCCTTGGTGGGAGAGCCGTTGTAAACGTGAACACCTCGTCGAGCCCGCGGCGATCCAGCGAAGCGTCGACTTCTCCGGTAGCGAGGATCGCTTTGATCTCAGATCCAAAACAGAACGTGTCTCTGCTCTGCGCGTAGAAAAGGGGACGAACCCCAAACCGGTCGCGGGCAACGAAGACGGTCTCAGTATTCCGGTCGTAGATCGCGAATGCGAATTCCCCGTTGAGCCGCTTGAGGAGATTGACGCCCCATTCCTCGTAGCCGTGAACCAGGACTTCGGTGTCCGAGTGCGTTCTGAAGACATGACCTTTGTCTTCAAGCTCGCGACGCAGCTCAGGGTGGTTGAAGACTTCACCGTTGTAGGTGATGACAATCTGACCGTCCTCGTTCGTCATCGGTTGCGCGCCACCGGCGAGGTCAATGGTGCTGCGCCTTACGTGCGCGAATCCGACCCGTTGCCCGATGAAAAAACCATATCCGTCGGGGCCGCGGTGGCGAATGGAGGCGGCCATGCGCCCCAACAGCTCGGCGGAGACTCCGGTTGGTAACCGACGGGCGATACCCGCGATGCCAGACATCTAGTCCTCCACCGATGCGTGCGCCGACAATTCGGCTCCCGCCCAGTGAGGGGCGGTGGTCGGCGAGACCAAAAGGAGTTTCTCGACTCTCCGAGTGGCGAGCGGCGTAGTCATCGTGAGCGTGGTCCCGGTTAAGGAGTGATTCGGCGCCTGGGCCCGCGATGGCCTTCGACGACCGGGGGATTTGCAAGCTTGGCTCCCCAACCGAGCGTCAATCGCCGGCTTCCCTGTCAAGTTCCTAAGTCCCTCACACCAAACGATTTACCCGAGAAAACGCCGAGTCAAATCTCGGCGCGTGTAACCCAATGTGTGGTGCATCCGCCACACCGATTGTTGGGAGGAGGACTGCCGCCCGCCCCCGATACCGACAAGCGGCATGACCCATTTTTTTCGGGCGCCGAGCTATCCAGTTTTGCCGAAAACGGCAACCAAAGTCGCAACGCAGCGGTCGAGATGATCGAACGTCGCGGTAAAGGCTTCGACGGGCTGGTTCCAAGGATCCTTTATGGCTCGAGCTTTTGCAAAGGTCGGCGCCAGGTCTGGTGCGATTAAGATCTTGTCTGGTGCGGCGGCAAAGGACGTCGCGACCCTTCGCGCCAGTTCGGCGTCCATCACGATTACCATATCCGCATCCCGCACGATCTCGGGAGTAACCAGCGTCGACCGGTGTGGCGATAAGTCGATGCCTCGCTGTCGACCGAGCTCGAGTGCAATCGGCGGGACGGATCGGCCTCTGCCAACGAACCCGGCAGAGATCACGTGCACGCCGGCGAGGTCGCGCTGAAGCGTCGCCTGAAGGTAAGGACTGCGGCACACGTTACCGTAACACAACACCAGAATTCGCTTCGGCCGCGCGCCGTTGGTCAATCTCCAGCGCACTGCGGCATTCCGAAGCGGGTGGAGCGCGCGATCGTAGGTGATACGCGCCCGGCGCTGAACATCTACCGACATCCGGCTCAACGCCGGCACGACGCGGGCGATTCCGCTCAGCTGCCGGGACACCGCGGAAGCGACCGTCACGCGGGATATCCCAGCCATTGCCCGAGACGGTCGAGGTCAGCGACAGTGACCCGCGAATGAGTCGGCAACGTGAAAAGATTATCGCGCAGGAACTCGGAGCCTTTTCCGGATCGCTCGCCGGGGAGCAGAACAGCTTGCAGCTCGGAGTGCTCTTCGAGCGTCAGGGGATAGCCGCGAATTGCACCGAGCGTCGTGCGCGGCAATTTCCGCCCACTCGCATCGAGGAGAGCCAGACGAAGGAATCCGGATTCGCCTCCCGCAATCGCTTGTACCGGTGATACGTCGCGCGAATCGGCGAGGCGTGACAGCAGATTTTTTGCACGCGCCCGTCGATACTGGACTTCCTGCTCATTGATTCTTAGCGCTGAATTGAGGATCGCCACCGCAGCTGCGGCAATGGGGCGGGGCTCGGTCGGCGGGTGGTAAACCATTTCACCGAGCTTGAGGGCGGGAATCGAGGCGGGAAGGCGGTACATCGATGGGCGTGCGAGCACCGACTGCGCCGCGAGCGTCATCACTCCCATGACTCCTGCCGACGCGGCTCCAAGTTCCGCGCGGGCACGGGTCGTCCAGGCGGCGAGCTCCGGTGTCTGGACGAGTAGGGCGCCTCCGGAACCAGCCGTCATCCCCTTCCCACGCCCGAAGCTGAGTACCGAGAAGTCGGCCAGCGATCCCAGCAATCTCCCATGCAGAGTCCCACCCGCACCTTGCGCGGCGTCTTCGATGATTGGAACTCCAGACTCGGCAGCGAGATTCTTCACGCCCGGAACGTCCGCCGGGTAACCGTAGAGATGTGCAACCACGATGGCGTCGACTCCGCGCCCGATGACCTTTCTCACCGAGTCGAGATCCGGACTCAACGTCTGCGGATCGGTGTCATAGAGCCGAACGCGAATTCCCGCTCCAAGAGCGGCCGTGGTCAGATCGACGCAGGCATAGCCGGGGAACGCAACGGTGCCGCCGCGCAGAACGGTCTTGCGAAGACCAAGAATGAGAGCCGAAGTCCCGCTGTTGGTCAGCAGCGCATCGGCAGCAGAGTAACGCCTGCACAGAGCGGCGATCACAGTCTCGTGGTCGGACCGTCGCAGACCCATCGCGGCGCCCAATCCGTCGACGAGCGCGCGCGAAGAGACCGGCGATAGCACGGGCGGCTGCCAGCGCCACGTCATGGGATGTAGCGCACGATCGACGGACCGACCGCTGTCGCGATCGACGCGGGTAATCGGCGCCAGATGCGCGGGCCCCAGCGATATGCACCGTCTGTGGGAGATGGAGTCGTCGCTTCAGGTGTCGCGCCGAGTCCGTACCACCAGAGTGCCTCCTCTCGCGATCCCCATTGCATCTTGAAGCGATGGGTTCCTGAGCGCGGAGTGCATCTCCCAAAGTTGAACAACCTGAGGCCCTCGTTGATCGCGCGCTCCATGAATGCCCAGTAGAGGAGCATGTTGGGCGATTCACGATTGTACTGGCGTAGAGACGACGCCCAGGTCATCTCGAATTCGTCGCCAAAGCGAAAGCCGCAGCCTGCTGCTACTGGTTGCCCCCCGAGATAAGCGCAGCCGAACCAACAATCCTTAGGGAATTCGTTCGCGATCTCGCGAAAGAACGCCCGCGATTGGGTGGGTGTTCCGAGGTCGCGCATGTGGCGCGAGAAGACAGAATAGAACGGCTCGACTTGTTCTTGTCCGAACGCGACAGTGACTCCCTCTTTCTGCGGCCGACGAATCTGGCTTCGTAGCTTCCCGCCGAAATTCTTTAACAGCGCCGCCGGATTCTCGGGTAGATCAAGCAGCATGGTGACTTTTCGATGCGAGACCGGAAGATCGATGGGGAGCGGGACTTTGCTCCGGAGCTCGAGCAGCTTCACCTCGTCGCGCCGGGCAAGCTCGATGGCTTCGTGCACGAGTGCACGAACTCCTGTCTCGGATCCGAGCGGCCCACCGTAATTGAGGAACGGCATCGAGACTAGATAGTGGCCGAACACAACGCTGCGGACACGCACCAGCGGCAGTATTCCAACGAGCTCTGCATCAGCAGCTCTCGCGGCCAGATAAACGCATTCGTGGCCGAAGATCCGGCTGATTACCGAGCGCCAGCGCAGCTGATGGAAATGCGTGTATCCGTGTTGGCTGGCGGCGAACGCGTCCCAGTCCGACTCGTGTCCGGCGTATTTCTCGACGTGGATCATCAGGCCGCCCCTATCGCGGTCGGTGCGGACGGGCGCGCCTCGAGGTGTGGTAGGTAGCTGGCGATGGATTCGAACCTGAACTCACCGAGAAGTCGCTCGATCCGCGCCAGCGTGGTGTCGAGACCCCGATAGTGTCGGATCTGAGTAACCCTCGAAACGGGCAACCGTGGTTGATCCGCATCGATCTCCCACGGATGGATGTAGAAGGTGGCCCGTTCGCCGCGGTCGCTGGCTTGCTGAAAAGCGCGTCGAATTACCGAGTACGGGAACTGGCGGAGATATCCACCGCCGGCCGCTGGTACCCTGTAAGCGAGGATGCTCGTTGTCGCCAACGGGAATTCCGCCAGTACTCCAGATTTCCGGTGAATGAGATGCGCCACGCGCTGCGCGCCCGGATATCCGTATCCCGGCCGTCTGATCGGAAACAGGCTGGAGTCGTAGCGGTAGCCTTCCTCGAGCAGAATATCGAACGCCCATTCGAGTCCGGGCACGATCGAGAAATTTGGAGCGCGATAGCCGATCACTGCGGATCCGATTAAATCCTCCAGCGCGTGCTTCGACGACCGAATATCTTGACGAAAGGATTTGGGATCGAGTCGGGTTATGGGCTCGTGCCAGTAACCGTGCGACGCGATTTCATGTCCAGCCGCGGCGATCGCGCGCACCACCTCAGAGCGGTGCTCGGCCAACCACCCCAGCACAAAGAACGTCCCTTGAGCACCATGCCGGTCGAGCGTGCCGAGCAAAGCGTCGATACTTTGGGCCACTCGACTCGGATGGGAGAGCCAGTCGTCGCGTCTGACGACCGACTCCATTGCTTTCACCTGGAAGTACTCCTCGACATCAACTGTGAAGAAATGGGAGGTCTGGAGCTCGATTGGAGGCATGGCGATGGTAAGAGACAACGCATCCGCGCCGAGTGCGCGTGCCCGCACGAGCGCACTTCAAATGCCAGCCTCCCGCCTATGATTAACCGAGCGCCGACAGGGGCTATCTCCTTGTGGCACAACGACAAGCAACACCTGTCAAACACTTACTCAATGATCCCGCCGGTCCTGCATGCAGGGTAATGTTGCCTTGACGCCACACCTGCGGCGAACTGGGAATGGTTTGGCAATTGGGAGCGCCGCCCTCATTCTCATCGCGACGCTCCTTCCGGCATCGGGGCGGTCCATGGACGCGCACTTCTGTGTGATCTGCGGGCCCCTCGGCGGAGTCGATGCAGTTCTCAACGTCCTGCTTTTCATACCGCTCGGCGCCGGTCTGGTGTTGTCCGGGGTTCCCTGGCGTCGAGCAGTCCTGACGGCGTGCCTGCTCTCCATCGCAGTCGAAACGACACAACTGTTTTTCATTCCCGGCCGGGATGCGACGCTCGGCGATGTCATTACGAACACCGTAGGTGCTTCGCTCGGTGTCGCGCTCGTCCGGCACTCACGGACGTGGCTCCTGCCGTCGCCCCGAGCCGCAGCCTGGCTCGTCCTCGGCTGGAGTGGGATCTGGCTGACCATTCAGGTGATATCGAGCTTCGCCTTCGCCCCATCGATTCCCACCTCGAGATTCTACGGCGAGATCGCTCCAAAGCTCGGGAATTTTGACGTGTTTCGTGGTCGCGTCCTCCGGGCGACCATCGACGGCGTGACGATCGCTGACACACTCTTGAGTGATGGCGATAGCTTGGCGCGGCGTCTTCGCAACGCAGGCCAGGCCGTAGCCACCGTTGTTCCCGCCGACACAACCTTCGGAATCGCTCCCATACTGCGCGTCGCGGACACAAGTCTGAGGGAGATTGTCCTATTGGCGCAGAACGAACGGGAATTTCTCTTCGCAGTTCGCACGGGAGCGGCGACGCTCCGACTTCGAGGTCCACTTTTCGGTTTGCCTCGCGCTTTTCCCGCGCGAGGCGGGCGAGATGCGCAACAGGCGGCTGACACCGTGACGCTGACCGGGCGTTATCAGGCTCGAAAACTCTCGCTGCGTGCGGAGTCGTCGGCCGGAAGGGGTCACAGCGCGATTCCAATAATTGCTTCGCTGGGATGGACACTCCTCCTGCCGGCCCAGTGGTTTATTCAGGGCACCATAGGGGAACGGATCCTTTCCTGGATTTGGGTCGCCTTTCTATTGCTGCCGCTCGGCTACTGGACGGTGTACGCTGCTCGCCGTTCGGAGAGTCTCACGCGCCCGAGCCAGCTCACGTGGACAATCTCACTGGTATTTGTTGTCGCAGGTCTGGGAGGTGCCCCATTCGTGTTCGGCCAGTCGCCCACGCCCGCCTCAGATTGGCTCGCCGCATTTGCTGGGTTAACCCTTGGTGCAGTTTTAGCTCGCACCACGGGGAGTCGGCCCAGATTGGGTTTGTCCAAAGCTCGACTGTAGGTGTCAGGCTTGTGGCGACCATCCAACAAGTTTGAACGAACCCGTGTCGGCGGTGCGGTCAACCGCGCCGGGGAAATGATGCAAGTCGCGCCTTAACAACAGGTTAACAAATTGGCTTCCAGGGATTTGGCCAGCCCGGCGTTGGGCATCTTGGTTGCAACCGGCGGATGTTTGTCCCCAGCCTCGATCCGGTCCTCAAGATTGGTTAACCCCCTCAATCCCGTTACGTGACTCAAATAGTCGAGAGCAGAGCAGTCAACTCGAAGTTCCTGTCCGGGACGTCGCGCTTGGCGCGCACGAGTGCGAACGGGCCGGCGCCGACTCGCGCGCGCGTTCTCGTTATAGAGAGCAACGACGACGGCACAGTGGGCGGCTCTCATCAGGCGCTATTTGACCTGGTCGTAGGTGTCGACCAAGCCAGCTTCGAGCCAATCGTCCTGTTCTACCAGGATAACGTGTTCGTCGAGAGGTTGCGGGCTCGCGGGATAGAAGTGGTTCTATTCGAATTGATCCGTCGAAAGCCCGGAATCAAAGGTCCTGCCGGGGTGATAAGTAAAGCCATCAATTTCGGGAGGGACGTCGTTCGCTGTCGACGAGAGCTGCGGCGTCTTCGCATCGACCTCCTGCACCTGAACAACTCGCCAACGATCGGCAATGACAACTGGCTGCCGGCGGCGCGCTTGATTGGAATCCCTTGTGTGGTCACGTCGATGGGTAACGCCACCCGGCCCGATCGTCTGATTCACCGGTGGCTCTCTCGTCAATTCGACCTGTATCTCGCCATCAGTCATCACGTCGCCCACACACTGCGAGTGCAGGGTGTGGACTCCAGCCGAATCGAGCTCATTTATCTCGGCGTGGACTTCGACGCTCTCAGGAAGCGAGTTCAGCGCTCGCGCGAGACCGTGCGACGGGAACTGGGTGTCGGGCCAAACCAGATTCTGATGCTCATGGTCGGCAACATTCGTGAATGGAAGGGGCAGCGCGAAGTCATCGCCGCGCTGAGGCTGCTGCCCCAGCAGATCCGCACCCGGTTGCGAGTTTGCTTTGCCGGTGCCACTGCGCATTCAGACGCGGAGTACGAATCGGAGCTCAGGGCCGAGGTGACGCGGGGCGGGCTGGAAGAATGCGTCAGCTTCCTGGGATCCCGATCGGACGTTCCGGAGCTCCTCTGCGCGGCGGATATCGCGGTCCACGCCTCGATTTCTCCGGAGCCATTCGGACTCGTCGTGCCGGAGGCAATGGGCTTGGGCTGCGCCGTGATCGCGGCGTCGACGGGAGGCCCCGCCGAAGTAGTAGTTCCGGGCACAGGTTTACTCTGCGATCCGGCGCATCCGGAACAATACGCGGCAGCAATCGAGCAGCTTGTTCAGGACACCGAGTTGCGCAGAGCAATCGGCGCCGCCGCGCCGGGCCGGGCGGCGCTCTTCAGCATCGAGCGCAATATCGAGGGAACGTCGCACGTGTATCGTCGGCTGCTGAACGCGCGGAAGCCATCGTAGCGCTGGAGATATGCGCGTAGACTGACGGCGACCCAATCTTGCCAAAGCAGGGTCAGCCGATCACTACAGCGAAGCTTCGCGCTGATAGTGACGCAGCCTTCCCCACGCCGTCGCGCTGAAACCAAGATTTCTCAGCCGCTCTTCAGGAGTTGACGTCAGCCGACCCAGCTCGGCACGGAACCAGTACTCAACCCACTCGCGCCAGAGCCACCACGGACGGCCAAACAGACCAGCACCTCGCTTCGACTCCATCTTCGCGAGTAGCTCACCATTTCCGTGAAACCAGTCGCGCAAATAAGCTTCCGTCTGTCGCGCCTGAGGGATGAAGTGCCGAACGCTGGCTTCGGGAAGCCAGACGACCTCCGCTCCGTCGCGCCGAATGCTGCGCACCAGCATCCATTCTTCACCACGAATGCTGCTGCCAGGCTGAGGCCCAATGCGCGGATCAAACGAATGACGGAGGTGAGCCGCCCGCTTTATCGCCATGTTGGCGCCGAGGGGATAAAAACTCTCGGGGGCAACACCGCTGGGATGGCTCAGATTCATCGCGGCATAGACACCGGCGACGGCGCGGAAGCCATCGGAGAGCCAGCGGGGCGGCGTTCCTTCGAACCACGGATCAATGCGGCCGCCGAAAACTTCCGCCCTCGGATAGCGCTCGAAAGCGGCGACATATTGGCGCACCCAATCCGGGCTGACCAGCACGTCGTCGTCGGTCCAAACGATGTATTCGCCTCGCGCCTCACGAACCACCAGGTTCGCCGCATTCGACTTGCCCGGAGCCGGCTCTTTGAGAGCGCGAAGTGGAAGGCGCTCGACAAACTCGGAGAGCACTTTCTGGGTGTCGTCCGTGGAATTGTTGTCGATAACGATCAGTTCCCACTCAAACCCGACTGGCGCTTCGAGATGGGTAAGCTGTTCGAGCGTCTTGCGCAGCAAAGCACTGCGGTTCCAGGTGCAAATGGCGACGGTAACGAGCATTTGACGGCTGACTTAGAAGAAGATTGGGACGCGCGCCTGAGAAGGCAACTCACGCGCCGCCGATGGTCCCACTGAAAACCCTTGTAACCGCGAAGAAAACGGGGGAGATGCAACGAGCTTGTGGCACCCGCCCGACAAACGCGTGACTGGGAGCGACGCTGGCGACCGATGCGCCGCATCGTCGGTGAGGCGCATGATCAGGGGTGGATGTAGAGTATCGTCACGTTGCCGCCGCTAAAGGGAGACGTGAAGGTGACACTGCTCCCACCCGTGACGTTCGCTCCCATGACGGTCTCGTTGGTTTTTGGCTGGAACCACTCGACGGTACGAGAGCCGGACAGTCCGCTGAGATCCACGGTCACATTGACACCTGTAGGCAGCAGGACGAGGTACTCGTTGTCCGGAACGGCGAGACAATAGGTGCTCGAGGCAAGCTCCCCGTGCGGGAGGGCGTGGGCCAGGTCAACTCGTTGTGCGAATGATCGGGCGTATCCCATGTAAGTCCGAATTATTTCCCAGATCCCCTCGGTTGAATGGTAGTTCGGATCTCCTACCCCCGGACTGCCATCGTAGCCGTCCATGAGCAGCGTGTTGTGACCACGCATGAGGCTTCTCCACGGCCAACCTGCGTCACCGCAGATCCCGCACAGGTGATCGGTGTCCGAAAGGCTCACCTTGCTGCCGGTGGCGGGCGCCAGATTGTCGATATCACCATTCAT
>DASYIM010000216.1:0-12875 GCA_035997625.1 Gemmatimonadaceae bacterium | reverse complement strand
TATGAAAGCAGATCCGAGATCAACTACGCCAACAACTTCGCCAAGCGATTCCCGAGAGGGGATTTCGAAGTGAGAGCAGCGGCGGTCTTCGAGTACCGCAGCCACATCGATTTTCCGCTGGCGGCCGGTGACGTCAGAACCGAAGTCTCAAAAACACTTTCGGGAATTCTGGAAATCAGGATCCTGCGGGCTGTAATTTCCTACCAGCAGCGAAATCTTTTCTCCTACCAATACCACATAGTCCCCGGGTTCGAAATGCCGCGGGTGCTGGCGATTTATGGTGTCAGATGGGAGTTCTGGAATTGACAAACCCATTGTCGCGTCGTAGGATAGCCCACCTCACATGATATCCAGCATGACTGGGTTTGGCGCGGCCGACGGCCCCGTTGGAGACGCCCGCGCGAGCGTTGAGATCCGGACCGTGAACCACCGCTTTTTCAGTCCCAATCTCAAGCTGCCCGCCGCCTTCGCCCGATGGGAAGGCGAAATTCGCGAGCTCCTGCGGCAGAAGGTCGCCCGCGGGCACGTCACCCTCACGGCGCGGGTCGATCGGCCGGCTTCTGCCGGATCGGTGATCGACGAGGCAAGACTTGCCCAATACGCCGCCGCGCTGAAAGATCTTCAGAAAAAACATGCACTCGGCGGCGAGGTGGATCTCGCCACCGTCCTTCGATTGCCCGACGTGATCACGACGCCGAGCGAAGAAATGGATCCAGCTGCGGGAGAAGCGTTGGCGGCGATCGTGGCGAAGGCTGCCGACAACCTGATCACGATGCGGCGGTCGGAGGGCGCGCTCCTGGCGGCATTTCTCCTCGAGCGGGTGGCTGCCGTCGAGTCCCGTCTCGCCAGGATCGAAACCCGCGCCCCGATCCGCCTCAAGGAACAGCATGAACGGGTCAAGCGGACGGTCTCGGAGCTTATCGGAAGCGCCGGCGCCGATCCCCAGCGCGTCGCCCAGGAGATCGCCATCCTCGCGGACAAGCTCGACGTCGCCGAGGAGCTGGATCGGTTCCGCTCGCATCTCGCCGCGTTCCGGGAGACGGCCCAATCGAAGACCGCTGATCCGGTTGGTAAGCGCCTCGGGTTCATCCTCCAGGAGATGGTGCGGGAAGCCAATACGATTGGCAGCAAGGCCAACGACGCCCAGATCCAGGAAGACGTCATCGCGACGAAGGAAGAGCTCGAGCGAATCCGCGAGCAGGTCGAGAACCTCGAGTAATGCCCGTCCCGATCATTCTCTCGTCACCTTCCGGGGGCGGGAAGACGACCATCGCTCACAAGCTATTATCGAGCAGGAAGGACGTCGGGTACTCGGTGTCGTGCACGACAAGGCCACCCCGTTTCGACGAGGCTGACGGGCGGGACTACTATTTCCTGACCGAGGAGAAGTTCAAGAACCGCCACGGCACCGGCGACTTTGCCGAATCAGCGACCGTTCACGGCCATCTATACGGAACCCTGCGGTCCGAGGTTGAGCGGGTTTTGGCGTCGGGACGCAACGTGATCATGGATATCGATGTCCAGGGTACACGCCAGTTCGTGCGGGCCTTTCCCGACTCGCTGCTCATCTTCATCCTGCCTCCCTCAGCGGAAGCGCTCATTGGGCGGCTCGAGGCAAGGGGAACCGAGGATGTTCCTGCGCTGATTCGGCGTTTTCGGAGTGCCAAAGACGAGCTGAAGGCGATAGATTTGTATCAATTCGTCATAGTCAACGATGATCTCGATTCCGCCGTGTCGGCGGTTTCGGATATTATCGATGGCAAGGGGGAGAAGTTCAGGCGCTCCCGCAATGAAGCACTCGATGCGCGCGTCAAACAGCTGATGCAAGGCATCCAGCGCGCCATCGACCAATACACAGCGAGGAAGTAATGCAGGTTTTCATTCCGACCGAAGTCGCCAAGCACGCTACCAACAAGTACCTGGGAGTTCTGGTGGCCGCCAAGTACGCGCGCGTCCTCAACGAATTCCCGCGCGATCGATCGGCGCCGGGCGAGAAGAAGCTCACGACGCGGGCCCTTGAAGAGCTCACCGACGGTGAGGTCGAGTATCGGGTCGTCCCGCGCCGCCGCGTGGAGTAGTTACCGCGCGTCCCTTTGAAGGCAGTCGCATCCTCCTCGGTGTAACCGGGGGCATCGCCAGCTACAAGTCAGTGTGGCTGGCGCGTTTGCTTACACAGGCCGGCGCCGAAGTCGATGTAGTAATGACTCGCGGAGCGCGCGAGTTCGTTGGACCGATCACCTTCGAAGCGGTTACTGGCCGGCCGGTTCACACTGAAATCTTTGGCCCCGGCCACGCGCTGGATCACATCCGGCTGGCGCGCGAAGCCAATCTCATAGTTGTAGCTCCGGCTACGGCAGACTTCGTCGGCCGCGCGGCTCACGGGCTTGCCGACGATCTTCTAACAGCCTGCCTGCTGGCCACCACGTCGAAAATTCTTCTCGTACCGGCGATGAACGACAGGATGTGGTCGCACGCGCAGACCAAACGAAACATCGCCCACGTGCGATCTCTCGAATACGAAGTTCTCGAGCCAGCTGAGGGACCGCTGGCGGTGGGCGAGGGAAGCGGTCCGGGGCGAATGCCCGAGCCGGAAGAAATCATGAGCCACATCGGCCGCTTGCTCGAAGGCAAATCACGTCTCAAGGGAAAGAAAGTTCTCGTGACTGCCGGAGCGACCCGGGAGGCGCTCGATCCCGTGCGGTTCATTTCCAATCACAGCAGCGGGAAGATGGGTGTTGCGCTCGCCCGCGCCGCGTGGCGACGCGGCGCTGACGTGACGCTAATTGCCGGTCATGTCGACATTCCCTTGCCCAGGGAGCTGCCGGTGGTGACAACCAACACCGTCGAGGAGATGGCGCAATCGGTAGCCGAAAAGCTTCCAGGTGCCGATGTCCTGATCATGGCGGCGGCACCGGCGGATTTTCGTGCCAAAACGGCCGCGTCCCAGAAGATCAAGAAGCAACGCTCGGCAGCTACGATCGAGCTGGTGCCGACCGAGGACATCCTCAAGTCCACGATCTCCAAACGAAAAAAGAAGAGCCTCATCGTCGGATTCGCGCTCGAGACAACGGACGGTTTGAAGAATGCCCGGGAAAAACTGAAAGCGAAGGATCTGGACCTGGTGGTGCTCAATAATGCCACCGAACCCGGCGCGGGCTTTGGCGTCGATACCAATCGCGTCACCATCATTGGTCGCAACGGCAAACACGACGATCTCCAACTGATGTCGAAGTCAGACCTCGCCGAGGTCCTGCTCGATCGCGTCGAAGAGGAGCTCGGTGGACGCTAGAGCTTTACTGCGGCGCTATCTCGAGCAGCGTCGTGAGCTCGGCGAATCCGAGCTCGTGCTCGACAGCCTTCAGGTCGACGACGTCATGCGGATGCTCGGCGCCGTCGGGAGGCAGAGGGCGGAGCCCAGGAAATCGAGCCCGCGGAGCCTCGCCGAAGAGATCTCGGGCGACGAGCCACAGGACTGGCGCACCTCGCTTAGGCAGGCTGGCGTGAATGTTGACGCCGCGATGCCATCCGTCGAACAGGCCGTCGAGACGGAACCGGTCAACCAAGAGATCAGGCACTCACTTCCCCCAGCAAATTCGAACGATATGGCCTTCAAGAAGGGAATCATTGTTGGCAACGAAGAAGCGGAGCTGATCCCGGGTGAGATCGAGAAGCTCAAATCGTTGGAGGAAATCGCGAAGAAGGTGCAGAAGTGTACGCGATGTCCTCTCTACGAGACCGCGACTCAGGGCGTGCCTGGAGAAGGCGACCCGAAAGCGGAGCTCGTTTGCGTGGGCGAAGCGCCGGGAGCAAAAGAGGACGAAACGGGACGCCCGTTTGTCGGCCAGGCGGGCCAGCTGCTAACCAAGATTCTCGCGGCAATCGACCTAACGAGAGAGCAGGTCTTCATTTGCAACGTTCTGAAACACCGGCCGCCGGGCAACAGAAATCCGCGGCCGGAAGAAGTGGAAGCGTGTAGTCCCTACCTGATCAGGCAACTCGAGGTGATCAAGCCAAAAGTCATTGTTGCTTTTGGAACCTTCGCGGCGCAAACTCTGCTAAACTCAAAAACTCCGATCGGCCAACTCCGTGGTTTCGTTCACAAGTACCACGGTATACCGCTCGTCGTCACCTATCACCCCGCTGCTTTGCTTCGTAACCCGGCATGGAAGCGGCCAACGTGGGAAGATGTCAAGCTCGCCCGTAGAATACTCGATAGCAGCTCCCGCTCGTGATCCGTACAAGGATCGCCGACCGCCTTACTCTGAAGACGCGGAGCAGGCGGTATTGTCGGCGATGCTCATGGATCCCGACGCGATTCTCCGCGCGACGGAATTCCTCGACGACACGATGTTCTACCGGGAGGGGCACCGCCGGATTTTCCGCGCCATGCTCGCTCTCTCCGAGCGGGGCGATGTAGTAGATCCACTGACGCTCTCCGAAGAGCTGTCTCGCTCCAGCTCGCTCGAATCGAGCGGCGGAAAGGACTACATAGGATTTCTGGTCGACGCCGTTCCCACTGCGGCCAATGTCGAGTATCACGCCAAGATCGTCCGCGAGAAGGCGCTGCGGCGCCGGCTGATCGAGGTATCGACGGCGATTGTTGCCGAAGCGTTCGAGTCCGGCGCTCCCTCGACGGAGCTGCTCGATGAAGCCGAGCACAAGATCTTCGAAGTCAACCAGAGCCGCGGCGGCGAAGGCTTCACACGCATCAAGGAGCTGCTCTGGCCGACGATGGAGCGGATCGAAGAGATCCAGCGCGGCGGCGGTTCGATTACGGGTGTGGCCAGCGGCTTCAAGGATCTCGACGAGCTGACGGCAGGTTTCCAGCCGTCGGATCTGATCATCGTCGCCGCCAGACCATCGATGGGGAAGACTGCTTTCGTGCTCAACATCGCGCAGAACGCCGCACTCGACAACAACGTGCCGGTCGCCTTCTTCTCACTCGAAATGAGCAAGGAGCAGCTGGTGCAGCGACTGCTGACTTCGGAAGGCCGGGTCGATGCTCAGCGTCTGCGTAAGGGAAAGCTGCATGACGACGAGTTCGTCAGGCTGGGCCGGGCCGCTGGAATCCTGAGTCACGCGCCGATCTGGATTGACGACACACCGGCAATGACACTGCTCGAAATGCGCTCCAAGGCGCGCCGGCTCAAGATGGAGAACAACATCGGGATGGTGGTCGTCGACTACCTTCAGCTGATGCAGGGCCCGACCAACACCGAGAGCCGCCAGCAGGAGATCAGCTACATCTCCCGCTCTCTGAAAGCGCTGGCGCGCGAGCTGAGAATCCCCGTGGTGGCGCTGTCGCAGCTTTCGCGCGCGCCCGAGCAGCGCACCGGCGAGAATAAGCGTCCACAGCTGTCCGACCTTCGCGAGTCCGGAGCGATCGAGCAGGACGCGGATCTGGTCATGTTCATCTATCGACAGGAGATGTACGAGGGCCCCACCGACAAGGATGGCAATTCGCTCGAAGGTCGCGCGGAGATCATCGTCGGCAAGCAGCGCAACGGTCCGACCGGGTTCGTCAATCTCTACTTCAACAAGACCTACACCCGCTTCGAGAATCTGTCGCCTCGCCTCGAGAAGTGAGTCCGAAAGCAAAAACCGTCTATCGCTGCACCAGCTGCGGCGCTGACCATCCCAAGTGGGCCGGGCGGTGCGACGTCTGCGGTGACTGGAACTCTCTCGTCGAGGAGATGGCGGCGCCGCGCTCTTCATCGACGGCATCGGGCAGGCGCGTTCAGGGCGCAAAGTCGATGGCAGAGGGAGGGAGCGTCGCTCCCATTCAACGCCTGCGCGACGTTCAGAGCTCCGCCGGCCGGCGGCTCAAAACGGGAATCAGGGAATTCGATTTCGTGCTCGGCGGCGGGATCGTCCCCGGCTCGATGGTTCTCGTCGGGGGAGAGCCCGGCATCGGCAAATCGACACTGCTGCTACAGGTCGCCGGCCGTCTGCAGGAGCTCGGCCACTCCACGCTCTACGTCTCGGGAGAAGAGTCCGCGCTTCAGGTGAAGCTCCGCGCCGAGCGCCTGCACGCATCGGCGGAAGACGTCGCGTTGCTCAACGAGACGCTGCTGGAGACCATCATTGCCACCGCCGGCGCCCAGAAATTCGATGCCGTCGTCATCGATTCGATTCAGACCATTTTTACCGCGGATCTGGAGGGTGCGCCGGGCAATGTCGGTCAGGTGCGTGAATGCGCCGCGCGGCTGATGCGCTTCGCCAAGGAGACCGAGACCACCGTTTTCGCCGTCGGCCACGTCACGAAAGGCGGAGGCATCGCCGGACCAAAGACGCTCGAGCACATCGTCGATACGGTCTTGTACTTCGAAGGCGAGGGCATGCTCGAGCACCGCATCTTGCGGGCTACCAAGAACAGATTCGGCAGCGTCGACGAAATCGGTGTGTTCAGGATGACCGAGGAAGGTTTGATCGCCGTCGAGAATCCTTCGGAGCTGTTCCTTGGCGACCGCCTCACCAATTCGTCCGGCAGTGCGGTGACGGCGTTGCTCGAGGGCACTCGTCCCGTCCTCATTGAGGTTCAGGGACTCGCCGCCAAGGCTGGATACGGAACTCCCCAGCGCGTGAGCACCGGCTTCGACGGGCGACGTCTGGCGTTGCTGTTGGCTGTGCTCGACAAGCGGGCCGGCCTGTCTTTCTCTCAGCTGGATGTGTTCCTCAATGTCGTGGGAGGCGTGAGGATGCAGGAGCCGGCCGGGGATCTCGCGGTTGCCAGCGCGCTGGCATCCAGCGTTTATGACCGGCCAGTCGCAAGCTCCTCCGTTTTCCTCGGCGAGGTCGGATTGGGTGGCGAGATCAGGCCCGTCTCCCAAGCCGATCGCCGTCTGGGAGAGGCCGCGAAGATGGGAATCACTACGGCGTACATGGCGGAGCGCGGGATTCCGAAAAAGACGGCTCGGGGAATCGAAGTGGTGGGCGTCAAAACGATCAACGACCTTTTTCGTGAGCTGTTCCACGCGTAAATGAAGCGTGACCGCCGTTCAGCCTTCTCTTCAAGATGAAGCGTGACCGCCGTTCAGCCTTCTCTTCAAGATGAAGCGTGACGTCGGCGTGATAATCGTGGCCGCCGGCAGCGGATCGCGAACGGAGTCGAAAGAGCTCAAGCAGTTCCGCTGGGTGGCGGGAAAGCCGATGCTGCTCCATAGCCTTCAGACTTTCCAGGCACTTCCCGATGTAGCAATGGTTGTCTGCGTGCTGCCGCGAGAATACGTCGGAGATCCGCCTCCATGGATTTTCCAGAGCGATTCAGACCGGCTTCTCCTGTCGGTTGGTGGGCGCCATCGCGGGGAATCAGTGACAAACGGCCTCGAAGATCTACCAACCGAGTGCGAGATCGTCGTCATCCACGACGCCGCACGCCCACTCGTGTCAACCGAGACGATAACGCGCGTGATCGAAGAAGCCCGCAAGGGGAACGGCGCTGTGGCGGCGCTGCCTGTGACAGACACTCTCAAGCGCGTCGATTCTGCCGGCAAGGTGATAGAGACCGTCGATCGTTTCGGAATGTGGAGGGCGCAGACGCCGCAGGCGTTCCCACGCAAAGCCATCGAGCGCGCCCACCGCGAAGCGCGAGAAGCGGATCGAGTCGCCACCGACGATTCCGCGCTCTGCGAGCAGATAGGTCTGCCCGTGGTGGTCGTCCGCGGCAGCGAGCGGGGAATCAAGATCACCGAGGAGAACGATTTCGCGTTGGCGGAGGCGCTAAGTATCTTCCGCGAATGAAGCCGCAGCCCATGGTGGTGCCTTTCTGGTCTCCGGAGGAAGTCGAGGCTGCCATCAACGGAACTCTCGCTCATTTCGCGGCGGGCAAGGTGCTCGCGTACCCGACGGAAACCGTGTACGGATTTGGAGGCGCGGTCGATGAGCGCTCCGTTCAGCAGCTCGTCGAGCTCAAAGGACGCGCGCCGGGAAAACCGTTTCTTCTGCTGGTGGCGCGGAGCGAAATGATCACTCGCCTCGGCCTGCACCTCACTGGGTATGCGTCGACACTCGCCGCGCGGTTCTGGCCGGGCCCGCTGACGCTGGTTCTGCCGGGTGGCGAGAAGCGCGTCCCGGATCGGCTGCGTGGGCCTGAGGGTGGCGTCGCGGTGAGATGGACTCCCCATCGCTCGTTGGCGCGACTCATTCTCGCGCACGGAGATCCCATCACCTCGACCAGCGCGAATCGACCCGGCGTACCGCCGGCAACAGCCGCCGATCAGATCGTAAGCCAGTGGAGTGAAGCGATCCTGCGCGGAACCTTGCGGGTGCTGGATGGCGGCCGCCTGGAGGAGTCGCAGCCGTCGACCGTGGTGGATTGCACCGGGAGGCTTCCGCGCGTCATTCGCCCGGGAGCCATCCCGGCGGACAGATTGAGAGAGAGCGTCCCTGACCTGGTCGGCAACGCATAAGCATGAATCTGTTATTCGTCTGCAGCGGTAACACATGCCGTAGTCCGATGGCCGAAGCCCTGGCGCGCAAAATCGCCGCGCGTCGCGGAATCCAGGATGTGAGCATCTCCAGCGCCGGAACGAATGCGTGGGACAACGTTCCTGCAACCGACGAGGCCCTGCTCGTCGGGATGGAGCGCGACATTGATTTGACGGGCCATCGCGCGCGCAAGCTCACATCGGCCATCGTTTCGGAGGCCGACCTGATCTTCGTTATGACACCAGGCCACCTCGAGCAGGTGAAGCAGCTGGGCGGACGGGGCAAGGTTCACGTCATCGATGAGTATGCATCGGGCACGGCGAACCAGGGGATCATCGACCCGTACGGAGGCGATCTCGACGCATACCGCCAGACCGCCGACATTCTCGAGGGCGAATTGGAGAAGCTGTTCGACCGCCTTGGTAGCTGAGAGCGTTGTGCCCGGGCTCCCGGGCCGTCTGGTGTTGCTGGGACACCCCGTCGCCCACTCTTTGTCGCCGATTTTTCAAAACGCAGCGCTCAAGGCGGCCGGAATCCCTCTCGTCTATGAGGCAGTCGACGTTGCCGCCCGCGAGCTCCGGGTAATGCTGCGACAGCTCAAGGACCTCGGCGCGGCCGGCAACATCACCATTCCCCACAAGGTCTCCGTTCACGCCAGCTGCGACGAGCTGACAGATATCGCCGAGCGGGTAGGAGCGGTGAACACCTTCTGGTTCCACTCGGGTCGCTTGCACGGAGACAATACCGACGTCGGTGGATTCGAGGCCGCTGCCAAGGCGCTGCTTGGCGGGGATCCGGTGGACGCTCGAGTGGTCCTTTTCGGCAGCGGCGGTGCGGCAGCGGCGGTGCTCGCCGCCATCGAGCTCTGGACCAACGCTCGGGTAACCGTTATCGGTCGCCACCCCGATCGCGCGGCAAAACTGGCCAAACGATTTCGCGATGTCGCGCGCGCGGAAAAGAGTCCGGACAACGCGCTGGTCGATGCGACGTTGGTCGTGAACGCGACACCGGTCGGTCAGCAGAACGACGATATGCCAATAGAGATTGCAAGAATTCCGAAAACCGCGGCGGTGATGGACCTCGTGTACCGGCGCGGCGCCACGCCCTGGGTGAGAGCGGCGCGAAAACGCGGCAACCGGGCCGCCGACGGTTTGCCGATGCTGATCGAGCAGGGCGCTTTGGCGTTCACGCGATGGTTCGGCAGGGAGCCAGACAGGGAGGCGATGCGGCAGTCCCTGGTGTAGCATCGATCGGCTCGCCGGCGAAGCGTTTTTTCGGCGCCGCGCTCGATCTGCTCCTCCCCAGAACGTGCGTCTCGTGCGACTCCCTCATGTCCCACGTGGACGCGGGAATGGTGTGCAGCTTGTGCTGGTCGCGGCTCCCGCTGCTGGCGTCGCCCCAGTGTCAGCGATGCGGCCACCCTCTCTCCAGCGACGATTGCCGCTGGTGCGAGCTTCTGCCGCCGTTCGTAAGAGCTGTCCGGTCGGTATGCTGGATGCCGGCCGACCCCGCATCCGGCATCGTCCACGCCCTCAAGTACGACGGCTGGGCTGCCGTAGCCGAAGAAATGGCTGCGCGAATGGCTCGGGTGTCGTGGCCGCGCGACGTGGTCGAGGAAAGAGCCGCACTGGTGCCGATTCCGCTCGCTTCAGCGAGAAAACGCCAGCGTGGCTATAATCAGAGTGCGCTCATCGCCGGCGCACTCGGCCGGCGGTGGCGCATTCCTGTGTGGGAGCATGCGGTTGTCCGAATTCGCGACACGCAATCGCAGACTCGGTTGACACCGGAACAGAGGCTGAACAACGTTGCAGGCTCGTTTTTCACGGACGGTGAGGCGCGGGAAAAGCTGCGCGGCGCGCACGTCGTTCTGGTCGACGACGTCGTCACCACGGCGGCCACTCTCAATACGTGCGCGAAGGTGCTGTACGATGCAGGAGCTCGAATAATTTCTTACGTGACATTTGGCCGTGCCCGCGCCAGCGGTGACCGGCTTTAACCCACCGGAGCAATAGAGGAATGGCAACCAGGGTAGGCATCAACGGATTCGGGCGGATCGGCCGCCAGGTTGTGCGGGCCGCAAAGAACGCGGGCGTCGCTGATCTCGAGTTCGTCGCGGTGAACGATCTCACCGACACGAAGACGCTGGCTCATCTCTTCAAGTACGACTCTGTCCACCGAACTTATCAGGGCGACGTGGAAGCGGGCGCCGACTCGATCACCATCGATGGCGACGAGATCAAGGTTCTGGCGCAGAAGGATCCGGGGGCTCTGCCCTGGAAGGATCTCGGTGTCGACATCGTCCTCGAGTCGACCGGACGCTTCACCGATGCCTCCGCGGCCCGCAAGCACATCGACTGCGGCGCGAAGAAAGTACTGATATCAGCGCCCGCCAAAGGCGAGGACATTACCATCGTCATGGGCGTCAACGACGAGAAGTACGATTCGTCGAAGCACACGATCATCTCCAACGCATCGTGCACGACCAACTGCCTGGTCCCAATGGTGAAGGTCATTCGTGACGCGTTCGGATTCCGGCACGCCTCGATGGTGACGATCCACAGTTACACCAACGACCAGCAGATCCTCGATTTGCCGCACAAGGATCTGCGCCGCGCTCGTGCCGCCGCGCTGTCGATGATTCCGACGACTACCGGCGCCGCCAAGGCAACGTCACTGGTGATTCCAGAGGTGAAGGGAAAGATCGACGGCAGCTCGATCCGCGTCCCGACACCCGACGTTTCCTATACCATTTTGACGGTGGAAATCGAGAAGACCGGCATCACCAAGGAGGCCGTCAACGACGCCTTCAAGAAGGCGGCTGCCACCGGACCACTGCAGGGTATTCTTCGCTACTGTGACGAAGAGCTGGTGTCGAGTGACTTCATCGGCGATCCGGCCTCCTGCATTCTCGACTCCAAGACGACGAACGTCATCGATGGCAGCCTCGTGACCGTGCAGGGCTGGTACGACAACGAGTGGGGTTACGCCTCGCGCTGCGTCGACATGCTGCGGTTCATGGGACAACGGCTTTAGACCACACCAACGATGCCGAAGAAATCCGTTCGGGATCTCGACGACGCCCAGGTAATGGATAAGCGCGCACTGGTTCGCGTCGACTTCAACGTGCCACTCGACGATGAGGGACAGATTACCGACGACACGCGAATTCGAGCATCTCTTCCGACGATCGAGCTGTTGCTCGAGCGGCGGGCGCGGCCGATCATTCTTTCCCATCTCGGCCGGCCGAAAGGGAAGCCGGATCCCAAATACTCCTTGCAGCCGGTGTCGAAGCGCCTCGAGGAGCTGTGTGGACACAAGGTGATCTTCGTCGAGAGCACCGATTCCGACGAGGCGATCCAGGCCTGCCGGAATCTGAAGACCGGCGAAATTCTTCTGCTGGAGAACACTCGATTCCTCGGCGGCGAGGAGAAGAACGACCAGCGCCTTTCGCGCGCGCTTGCCGAGCTCGGGGATTTCTTCGTCAACGACGCGTTCGGCTCCGCGCATCGCGCCCACGCATCGACCGTGGGAGTCGCGGAGCATCTGAGACCGGCGGTCGCCGGACTCCTGATGCAGACGGAGCTCGATTATCTGGGCGGCGCACTGGCAAATCCGGCGCGCCCGTTCGTGGCGATTCTTGGCGGCGCCAAGATCTCCGGCAAGATCGATGTCATCGAGCAGCTGCTCCCCAAGGTTGACGGACTGCTGATCGGCGGCGCTATGGCGAGCACGTTTTATCGCGCGATGGGACTCGAGACAGGGAAGTCCCTGGTGGAGGAAGATCGGGTTCCGATGGCGAAGGATCTCCTCGAGCGGGGTGGAATGCGGCTGACGCTGCCGCACGATGCCATGGTGGCTCCTTCGCTCGACGACACCGGGAAGGCGAAGGCTGTTCCCCGAAACGCGATTCCCAGAGATTACGCGATGTTCGACATCGGCCCGCAATCGGCCGCGTCATTCTCGCGCGCGATTGCGTCGGCGAAGACCGTGGTATGGAACGGACCGATGGGTGTCTTCGAGAAGCCGCCCTTCGACGCCGGGACTCGCGCAATCGCCGAAGCGATGGCGGCGGCGACGTCGAGGGGTACGGTGACTATCGTCGGCGGCGGGGACTCCGCCGCTGCCGTCAGCGAAGCCGGGCTCGACAAGAAAATGAGTCACGTTTCGACGGGCGGCGGCGCATCACTGGAATTCCTCGAGGGGAAAAAACTTCCGGGAGTGGAAGTCCTGGACGAGGCCGACTAGGTGAAGCGTCAGGTCCTGGCCGCCAACTGGAAAATGAACAACGGTCCCACGGCGGCAAAGACGTTCATGGACGAGTTTCTGCCCGCCTACCAGCCCCGCGACGATCGCACGGTCATCATTTTTCCTCCAGCGGTTTCGCTCGCCACTGTCTCTGTGGCGATTGGCGGCCGGCGCGATGTGATGGCCGGTGTACAGAACATCTA
>DASYIM010000215.1:0-19713 GCA_035997625.1 Gemmatimonadaceae bacterium | reverse complement strand
GGACCCTCGGTGAGAAACTCGCTCGGCGGAGGTGCTCGTGCTGTGGTCGGCGCGGAGCGCCGCGCGCGCAAGCGCGCGAGCAGTTGGTGCTACGCGAGAGGATGCTCCAAGTCCGAGTCGAGCGCGTACCCTGTTGCAGTTTAGAGTTTCGAGGGAAGGAGGGCGAAGGCGTCCTCGTAGGCGCTTCCCAAAGCGAGCGCGAGGAGGAGACCCGCGACCGAGCGGAGCGAGGGAGCGTTGTTAGGGGCTTCGGGTGCCCGCTAAGGGCAAGCGTGCGGGCAGGGAAAGCGAGCGTAGCGCCGAAGAGGATGCCTTCGCCCGAGTGACCGGCGAAGATTTCAGACCGCCAAACGAGGCGTCGATCAAACGAGGAGCGGCTAGAAGAAATCCTCGAGCCAGGTTTTGATCTTCTTCGTAAACCGGTCGACACCCGCGCCCGCGAGGACCCGATGCTTGCCGGTCGGGGCAAAACCGGCCGCTGAGCGATGAGCGCCGTAAAGGGCCAGACCGACTACCGTTGAAAAGCGGGGCGCGTCGACCGAGTCGCTGAGCCCGCCGATGTTCTCCGCCGGCACGCCGATTCGCACGCCCGTGCCGAAAACGTCCGCGGCCAACTCACCGACGCCCTGCATCGCCGCCGCGCCGCCGGTGATGACGACTCCGCCGTTGAGCCGCTGCGCGAATCCCGCTCTCTGAATCTCCGCCAGCACCAGGTTGAAAATCTCGTCCATGCGCTGATGGATGATGTGCGCGAGAACTTCCCGCGGAAGCTGCCGCTCGCCCTGCGCCACGGTGCTCGGGAGCTGGATTACATCGCCCGGACTGACGAGCGGCTCGTAGGCGCACCCGTATCTCTCCTTCAAGCGCTCCGAATCGGCCTGCGTTACGCCGAGCCCCTGAACGATGTCGCTGGTGACGTTGTTGCCACCGTAATTGACGGTGCCGAGGAAGCGGATCTTGCCCTCGTGAAACACTGCGATGTCGGTCGTCCCCGCGCCCATTTCCACCAGCGCGACGCCGAGCTCCTTCTCGTCCTCCGTCAACACACTCAGGGCGCTCGCCAGCGGCTCCAGCACCAGCTCGCGGACGTGATAACCCGCGCGCTCGACCGATTTCCGCAGGTTCATCGCCGGTGACGCACCGATGGTGACGAGATACATCTCGGTCTCCAGCCGCGTGCCGATCATCCCGATCGGATCGCGAATACCCTGGTTCTTGTCGACCGAGTATTCCTGCGGAATCGCGTGGAGCAGCTCCCTGTCCTGCGGAACCGGCTGAGCGCGCGCCACTTCATTCGCCCGATCGACATCCGCCTTCGAGATCTCGTCGCCGTTCACGGCGACGATTCCCTTGCTGATCATCGCGCGCACGTGCTCGCCCGCGATGCCGGCGTAGATCGTATCGATCTTCGTTCCCGCCATCCGCTCGGCGTCCTCGACCGCTTTCCTGATCGAGCGAGTCGTTTCCTCGATGTCGGAGACGACCCCGCGACGCAGGCCGGTGGTTCGCGCCTGCCCGACGCCGAGAATTTTCAGATACGCGCCGCTCCTGGCGTCTCCGGGAACGGCCTGCCCGATTACGGCGGTCGTTTTCGCGGAGCCGATGTCCAGGCCGGTGATGATGTTCTCAGGATTCATTGAAGCCTTGCGATCACCTGATCGCGATAGCGTAAATCGAGCTCGATAACGCTTACCTGTCGGCGAGCGAGATCGGTTTCAACGGGAAAGATATCGGCCAACCGCTCTACTGACAGTCCCACCGGAAGACGAACGTGCAAAGTTGCGGCGCCGGATGTGATGCTGTCGGTCGCGCCTCTGCGCGAGAGTGTCAGCAGGATTTCATCCCTGCCGGCCCGCTTCACTTCCTCGATTCGCGCGAACACGCGCGGCTCGGTGGCGCGGATCGCGCCGACGAGCTTAAGAAGAACGGGATCGCGAGTCGCAACAATTGGCAGGTCGAGACTAGTGCGTGCGGGATCGATTGGAAGCTGCTTGCCGAGTGAATCGAACGGCAACAGACCGGTCGGCGTCTGGATCAGCGCGACGGGAAGATTCTCCTTGATCGTCACCACCAACGTGCCCGGCATCCGGCGTGAAATCGTGACGTCGGAGACCTGGGGATGCCCGCGGACGCGGGCCTTGTATGGCGTGAGATCATCCCACAGTGAGGCCAGGGTGTCCACTTTGAGCCGCGAGATTATCTCGTTCGCCTGCAGGTAGCGCGCTCCCCGGACCTCGACCGCTCTCACTCGGAAGAAAGCCATTCGACGTGCTGCTTCGCGCGTTCCCCACGCGGCCGCCATTATGAGCGCGACGAGAAAAAACGCGCCGAGCATCTTCCATCCCGGCCGGCGAAGCCGCTCGGCGGAGATCACTTGTTCTTCTCCAGCCGATCTCTCAACTCATGACCCGTTCGCGTAATGTCGCCCGCGCCGATGGTGATCACGACATCTCCGTCGCGCAGGAACCCGCTGAGCGCCGCCGCCAAATCGTTTCGCGCGCCCTGCCAGATGGGTGGCCGGCCCAGCCGCAACATCGACGCCGCGACCAGCTCCGATGTGACTCCGGGAATCGGCTGCTCGCGCGCCGGGTAGATCTCGGCGAGAAACACGCTGTCCGCCTCGGCCAGAGCCTGACCAAACGCGTCGCAGAAATCGCGCGTCCGTGAGAAGAGGTGCGGCTGGAAGGCCGCCACAATGCGACGGCCGGGATACGAAGAGCGCGCCGCCTGCAGGGTGGCTGCGATCTCGGTCGGGTGGTGGGCGTAGTCGTCCACGATCGTCACACCCGCCACATCATAGAGACGCTGAAAGCGGCGATCCACCCCGCCGAATTTGAAGAAGCCTTCTCGCATAGCGTCGAGTGAGACGCCGAGCGCGAAGCCGACGGCCATCGCCGCGAGAGCGTTCTGAACATTGTGGTAACCGGGTACCCGTAACACGACGTCGCCAAGCGGCTCGCCGTCGTAGCTGACGGAAAAGGAAGTCGCGTGTCCATCCGAGCGGACGTCACGCGCGATCAACCTCGCATCCTGGGTCGCCACGTAATTCCACGCGTTGTCATAGGGCCTGAGGCTGTAGCGAATGATTTCGGCGCTCGATGGGAGCTCAATGGATCTCGCGCCGGCATCGTCATCGCAGAGGACGATCGCGGCGGCATTGCGCACGAACTGCGAGAAAGTCGACTTGATGTCCTCGAGATCGCGATAGATGTCGAGGTGGTCGGCCTCCATGTTGGTTACGACCGCGACAGTCGGAGACAGCGTGAGGAACGAACGGTCGTATTCATCGGCCTCGACCACGAAGAGCTCGTCGGACCCGTAGCTCAGATTCCCATTCCACTCGGCCACGCGCCCGCCGGCTATTCCAGTCGGTTTGAGACCGGCGGCGGTGAGCGCCGCCGTCGTCATCACCGTTGTTGTGGTTTTCCCGTGCGTGCCCGCGATCCCAACCACACGGCCATCCGCCACCGCCCGGCCCAACGCTTCAGCTCGCCGCGTGATGGGAACGCCAAGCTCTCTCGCGCGCACCAGCTCCGGATGATTCTTGGGCATGGCCGACGTCACGATCAGCTCGCGCGCCCCTTGGACGTGCTCGGGATTGTGCCCCACAGCCACGTCGATACCGAGCGCTTTGAGATCCTCGGTCCAGCCCGGGTTCGCATCGCAGCCTGTTACGGCGATGCCGCGCCGCGCCAGCAGCTCGGCGAGTGCGCGCATTCCGGCGCCGGCGATTCCGACGAAATGGATCGGACGCGGATCGTTGCTATCGATCGTCGACATGGCGTCGGGTGCCCGCGAGCCTTGCGTCACCGCGGCCGCTGGCGGCCGATGAGATCGAGAATGTGCCGGGCGATGTCCGCTGCCGCGGTCGGTCTCGCGCGCTCCAGGGATTTTGCGCGCATCGCCGCCAGCTTTTCGGGACTCGCAAGCAGCGCTCCGACCGCCGACGAAAGTTTATCGACGCTGAGATCCGATTGGCGAATCATCTCCGCCGCGCCGGCGGCGGCCAGCGCGTTCGCGTTGGCGGTCTGGTGGTCTGCCGCCGCAGTGGGGAGTGGCACTACGATCGCCGGAATTCCCCACGCGCAGAGCTCGGCCGTCGCCATCGCGCCGGCGCGCGAAAGGGCGAAATCAGCGGCACGGTAGGCCTCGGAGATCGGTGCGATGTAAGCGCGGACCTTTACCCGATCGCTGTCGAAGTGCGCCAGCTTTTCGTAGTTCGCCTTGCCCGTCGCCCAAATCAGAGACAAGCCTGGAGGCAGACCCTTGTCGATCCACTCGCCGACGACATCGTTCATCGCCTTCGAGCCCTGACTGCCGCCATAGACGAGAAGTACTCGACCGCCCGATGCCGGGAATCCCCACTTTGCCCTCGCTCCAGATTTCTCGAATGCGTCGGCCGGGGGCGGCTCAATGGGATTGCCGGAATCAAACACCTCGGTGGATTTGCCGGTCCGGAGGCGCGCCCTCGCCTCGGGAAAGCCGAGGTGAACCTGCGCCGCGAATCGACTGAAGAAGCGCGCCGTGATGCCGGGATAGGTGTTCTGCTCCTGTAGCACGAAAGGAATTCTGTGGGCTGCCGCGTAGCCAAGCGCCAGGCCCGAGGCATATCCGCCGGTGCCGACCACGCACGCCGGCGGCTCGCTGTTTACTTCCGCGGCAATGGCTTGCCACGCGCTCACCGCCCCACGAACTGTTTTCCAGTTCTCCCATGGCCTCGACCGATACAACGGATGAAGGTCGAGCAGCTCAAAGGTGAACCCAACCTGGGGCAGCACATCGCGCTCGATGCCGCGACGGGCCCCGACGAAGAAGGGCTCTATCGCGGGGTCAGCGCGCTTCAGCGCGCGGGCAATCGCCAGACCCGGGTAGAGGTGTCCACCCGTGCCGCCGCCTGCAAAGATGACCCTCATCGCGGCGCAGGAAGGGCGAGGAATGAAAGTGGATTCGCAGCCGCCGCTCCGCGAAATACTCTTTCGCGCGAGCTGCCAATGTTGACGAGAATTCCGGTCATGATCAGGGAAAGAACCAGATTCGAACGGCCGTAGGAAATGAAAGGAAGTGTCAGTCCCGTAGTTGGAAGCAAGCCGGTTGCCACGCCGATGTGAAGATACGCGGTGAGCACCATGGTTACAGTGAGCCCAACCGCCACCAGCTGCAAGAACGGTGTGCGCGCCTTTCGCGCGATCCTGAATCCGAGCGCAGCGTAGACGGCGAAGGCGAGCACGAGCAGCGTCAGGCCGACGAAACCCCACTCTTCACCTATATGGCCGGCGATGAAATCGTCGTATCCAAACGGGAGAAAGCCGTACTGCTGCCTACCCCTGCCGAACCCGACGCCGAAGATCTGGCCCGACCCGACGGCAATCAGCGACTGCCGCAGCTGGTAGCTCACCTCGAGGGGCGCAGCGCCGGGATCGAAGAATGCCGACATCCGAAGGAGCACGTAATTCAGTCTTTCGATCTTTACGTAAAGAAGCGGAATCAGCAGGACGCCGAGCGCGACGAAGTGTCCGATGCGTACACCACCGGCAAATAGAATGATTCCCAGCAGCAGCGTGAACATCATAGCCGTCGACAGATCCGGCTCGAGCATTACCAGAATGTCGAGCGCTCCGACGACGACCAGGAATGGCAGCAGACCTTTGGTCAGCCGTCGCAACGCCGGGCCCTTCCTGATCACGAGCATCGAGGTCCACAACACCACGGCCAGCTTGGCCAGCTCGGACGGCTGCAGTGAGCTACCGAAGAGATAGCGCCGGGAGCCGTGCACCCGTGGGGCAATCTTCGCCGTGAACGGCAGTATCACGATCAGCAGCAGGACCAGAGACAGGATCATGATCGGCCACGCCCACTTCTCCCAGCGTTCGGCGTCGATCTTCGCGGTGATGGCAAACAGGATCATTCCGAACGACATTCCAATCAGTTGCCGAACGAGGAGATGCGCGTGCCCATATCCGGCCTGCATCTCGACGATCGCGCTCGCGCTGTACACGGTTGCGAGGCCGAACGCGAGCAGCACTCCCGTCAGGATCACCAGCGCCCGAGCTTCTGGGCCCATCTGCCACCGCTCCGCCGTGCCTGCCGCGGCCTCCATCAGACTTCCTTCACGGCCAGCGCGCGGAACCGCTCGCCACGCTCCTCGTAGTTCGAGAACATGTCATAGCTGGAGCACGCGGGCGAAAGAAGCACTGCCTCGCCGGCCTGCGCGGCGGCGCGGGCAGCCCGCACGACTTCGTCGAAATCGGAGCCAAGCCGCACGACATCCACGACTGGTCTCAGATCTCTGGCGATAATCGAAGCTGCTTCTCCGTATGCGATCACCCGTTTCACCTTTCTCTTCACTGAGTCGGCGAGGGGCGTGTAGGCCTCGCCCTTGTGCCTGCCCCCGAGCAATAGGACGGTCGGACGCTCCATCCCGTCAATCGCGACAGCTGTAGAGCTGACATTGGTTGCCTTGGAATCGTTGATCCACTGCACGCCACCGAACTCTCCGACCAGCTCCAGCCGATGGGGAAGCGAGCGGAATGAGGTGATCGCCTTGGCGATTCCTTTGCGCGCTTTCTGGGTTTGATGCGAACGATCCGCCGCCATCACGGCCAGCGTCGCGGCCAGTGTGTTGGCGACGTTGTGGGCTCCCAGCAACGGCAGCTCAGTGCGCGCCAGAAGCGGGGCTCCGAGGACGATCAGCTGTCCGGACTGCCCGTCGACGTAGCCCTCCGCCTCATCTGACAGGGAGAATCCGTATTTGTGCCCCGCGACGTGCTGGACCATCGCCATCACGCCTTTGTCGTCGTGATTCACGACCCACGCCGAGTCTCCGTTGGCGTTGGCGAAAAGCCGGGCCTTGTCCGCGTAGTATTCCTCGGCCGTCGCATAACGGTCGAGATGATCGGGACTCAGGTTGGTCAGCACCCCCACAATCGGCTTCAGGCCGGGGGTATCGTGAAGCTGAAAAGAAGACATCTCCAGAGAGATCCACGCCGGCTGATGATCGCGCATGGCGACTTCCGAGAGCGGAGTGCCGATGTTTCCGGCTTCAACGGCTTCGAGGTCGAGTCCACGCAACAGGTGCGCAATCAGCGCGGTGGTAGTCGTTTTCCCGTTGGTTCCGGTGATGGCGATGACCTTAGGTCCCTCGAGGAAATTGAGAGCGACTTCAACTTCGCTGGCGATAGTGACGCCCTTGTCTCTGGCAAACGCCAACGGCTTCGCTGAAGGCGGAACTCCAGGGCTCGTTACGACGAGACCGGCATTGGCGAGCCGGCCGAGGTCGTGCCGCCCGATGTCCACCGAAATTCCCCGGGCGCGCAATTCTTCCGCCGTCTTCCCGGTATTCGGCGAAGACGCGAGATCCGATGCGTAGACGTTGTAGCCGTGCTTTTTCAGCAGCATCGCCACGGCGCGACCGCTGCGAGCGAGTCCAATGACGGCAATCTCGCTCTCGCGCGGCGCCAGCTCGCGCGGGGTCATCGAAGCTTGAGTGTGCTCAGTCCAATGAAGGCGGCCAGCACGCCGATGATCCAGAAGCGCACCGTCACCTGCGCCTCATCCCAACCTTTGACCTCGAAATGATGGTGCAGCGGCGCTCGCTTGAATACCCGGTGCTCGCGCGCATACTCGAGTCCGTATCGTCGTTTGCGATACTTGAACACGACGCGTTGCACGATCACAGACATCATCTCGCCCACGAATACCGCGCCTACCAGCAGGAGCAGAAACTCCGACTTCAGCAGGATCGCGACCGCCGCCAGTGCTCCGCCGAGCGCCAGCGACCCGGTATCGCCCATGAAGACTTCGGCCGGGTGGGTGTTGTACCAGAGAAATCCAATACACGCGCCCATCAGCGCTGCGCAGAATACAGTCAGCTCACCCGAGCCGCGCAGAAAATAGACGTGCAGGTATTGGCTGGCGTCGACGCGGCCGACGACGTACGCATAGAACGCAAAGGTGAGCGCGGCAATTGCCGTGAGTCCCGCCGCCAGTCCGTCCACCCCGTCGGTGATGTTGACCGCGTTGGTGGCCCCGGTCATCACGAAGGTGACGAACAACACGTAGAGCCAACCCAATCCTGCAGTAAGCGGCACGATCAGGATGTATTTGTAAAACGGCAGCGTCGTCGACGCGCCCGGCAGATTCGACAGCGGATGCTTCCACAGATAGTAGCCTACCGCGAATCCGAGTGTCACTTGGCCGGCGAGCTTGTAGCCCTCGACGAGGCCGGTGTTCTTCTTTCCGGCGAGCTTCTGTTTGAGCTTCAGGTAGTCGTCCCAGAACCCGATGGCGCCCATCCAGGCCATGCAGATCATGGCGATCAGGACATAGCGGTTGTCCAGGCGCGCCCAGAGAAAAGTGCTGGTGAGCGTCGCTCCGAGAATGATGAGACCACCCATCGTCGGAGTCCTTCCCTTCTGCTGGTGGGCGTCTGGTGTTCCTTCACGTATCACCTGATGAAGCCGCATGCGTCGCAAGCGTCGCATGATTCCAGGACCGACTATCCACGTCAACAGAATCGCGCTCACCGCCGCGCCCGCGGCGCGGAAGGTTATCCACTGGAACAGTCGCAGAAACCCGAAGTGCGGCAATCCTACGAATGGTACGAGCAGATAGTTCAGCACTATGCGTTGGCCCAGGTGGTTAAGTGTGGAACGAGACGCTCGAGCTGCACACCCCGTGAGGCTTTGAGCAGGATTATCGCGTTGCGCTGCAATCTGGACTCGAGCTGAGGCCAGAGGTCTTCGACATCGGGCGCGGTGATCACGCGCTCGCGCTGATTCTGCTTCTCCAGCGCCGACGCGAACTCACCGATTCCGGCAACGATGTCCGCGCCGGATGCCAACGCGAGACCAGCGATATCGGCGTGACACTGCTCAGACGCCGCACCGAGCTCCCGCATCGTTCCAAGGACGATTACCCTCTGCCGTCCGGTACCTGTCCCATTGAGGAGCTCGATTGCCGCGCGCGTCGAGCCCGGATTTGCGTTGTAGGCATCATTGATGAGGGTGACATCACCCACTTGTTCCCACGCCGAGCGCATCTTCGGCTGTGGCATCGCCGCAATTCCTTCAGCAGCATCGCGATACTGAACACCGCACTCGCGGGCGACGGCCACAGCGAGCATCGCGTTGCGAAGGTTGTGCAGCCCGCGCACCGGCGGTCGAATGGAAACTCCGCCGATCTCGATCACCCCGAGCCCGTCGGCGCCGATCTCCCAGCGATCCGGTTTGAGATCGGCGTTCGGATCCAGACCCGCCACCACCAGGCGTTTCGCCTTGCCCCGCCCGGCTTCCGCGATCTCCGGTTGCGCCGAAGGGGCGATCCCCACTTCTACGCCCTCGTAGGCAGCCGCTTCCTCGCGCAGGACACCGGCAAGGTCGCCAAGACCTTCGAGGTGCTCCTCGGCAATCGACGTTACGACCACGATATCCGGCCTGGCGATGTCGCGGAGTATGGCGACCTCGCCGGGCAGGCTGGTTCCCAGCTCGATCACCGCCAGCTCCGCCGCCGGCGGCAGCGACAGCAGCGACAGCGGCACTCCTATCCGGTTGTTCAGGTTTCCAGTCGTGGCGTGAATCACGTACGAGCGGCTGAGGGCTGCCTTGATCAAATCCTTGGTGCTGGTTTTTCCGTTGCTTCCCGCGACCCCAATTACAGTCTTGCCCCAGGCGCGACGCCAGTAGCTGGCGAGGGAACCAAGCGCGATGAGAGTGTCGTGCACCTCGAACACGGGCACGTCGAGCGTGTTGAGCTTGGGAGCCCGCGAGACGACGACGGCGGCTGCTCCGTCGCGAACGGCATCGCTCAGATAGTCGTGGCCATCGAAACGCTCGCCTTTGAGGGCGACGAAAAGATTTCCTTTGCCGATTTTGCGCGTGTCGGTGGTAACGCCGGACAGCGTCGCGCTCCCACGTGGAAGTTTTCCGACCGCTTCGCCGGCCAGAGCCTCCGCCACTCTGTCCAGAGTCCAGAAGGCCGCTTCCGCGCCTCCGGTCAAGAATGAATCCCGGTTATTTCTTGCACGATTTGCTTCTCGTCGAATGGATATGAAGTGGTGCCGCGAATCTGATACGTCTCATGCCCCTTCCCGGCAAGCAAGACGATGTCGCCTTCCTTGGCTAACTCCACCGCGCGCCTGATCGCGCTCAGCCTGTCGGTGACGCGCTCGTGCCCTCCGCCATGCATGCCGGTCTCGATGTCATCGATGATGGCGTCGGGATCCTCGGTGCGCGGATTGTCGCTTGTAACTATAGCGCAATCGGCACCACGCTCGGCAATCTCACCCATCAGTGGACGTTTGCCCTTGTCGCGATCGCCGCCACAACCGAAAACGACAATCAACCTGCCTTTGGTGAAAGCGCGGGCGGTCTTCAGGCTGCGTTCCAGAGCATCGGGTGTATGGGCGTAGTCACGCAGCACCGTCGGGCGGGTCGAGATTATCTCGAGCCTGCCTGCGACCTGCGGCACGCTGTTCAAACGACGCGCCACTTCGTCCAAAGGCTGGCCCAGCGCAAAGGCTCCGGCTGCGGCAGCGATGGCGTTCTCGACGTTCACGTCGCCGATAAGCGGCAGAGCGATGCTGGCGCTACCGGAAGGGGTAACCAACCGCCACTCGCTTCCCTCCCCTGTGAACCGAACTGACTCCGCACGAATGTCCGCGCGTGCGCGTACGCCAAACGTGAGACGGCGGCCTTTCCATTGAAGCGATGCCCACTCTGAGGCATCAGCGTTGATCACCGCGGTGCCTTTCGGCTTCAGGTAGTCGAGGAGCAACGCCTTTGCCTGGAAGTACCGCTCCATCGTTCCGTGGTAGTCGAGGTGGTCGCGGGTGAGGTTGGTGAAAACACCGACATCGAATTCGAGGCCTTCCACCCGCCGCTGGTCGAGGCTGTGCGACGAGACTTCCATCGCGATCGTACGGACGCCATCGTCGGCCAGCGCGCGCAAAACGCGCTGCAACTCCACCGGGCCGGGCGTGGTCAACCCGCTACCGCCGGGCATTACTTCTCCCGCGCTGCCGACGAGAACTCCCAGTGTCCCGATCGACGCGCTCGATCCACCGCCCTCGTCGAACAGGTGGCGCATGATCGATGTCGTGGTGGTCTTGCCGTTCGTTCCGGTGACGCCAAGAAGCCGAAGATTCCGTGCGGGTTCCCCGTAGGCAATCGCCGCAGCGAGCGCGGCTGCGCGTCTTCCCTCGCTGACGGCGAGTGTCGGCAGGGTTGTACGAGACGGGTCTTCGACGATCGCGGCGACCGCGCCGCGCTGCGCCGCGGCCTCGAGGTAGTCATGGCCGTCACTGTTCCAGCCGCGGACGGCGATGAACAGATCTCCAGCCTGGACTCGACGACTGTCATCGGAGATCCCACTGACCTCGGACGGAAGCTCGCCGCGCGTCGCCGTCAACAGACCGCGCCCGGCGAGCGCGGTCTTGATTGCCTTCACGTTCACTTTCATTCCAGGGGACGGACTAACTCAACAATCGTTCCCGGCGCCGCCATGGTGCCCGCCGCCGGCGCGGTTCCGCTCGCCGACGCGGTGAGAAGTCGCACTCTGAAGCCGGCGTTGTGCAGCGCTCGCACTGCCGCGCGGAGAGTGAGCCCGCGCACGTCCGGCACGGCGCGCGGGGTGACGGGGGTCGGCGCGGAACGAATACCCGCCGGCAGATCGACGACGTACGACTTTGCCGGAGCCTCAGCCTCGCGCTGGGAAATATTCCCGTTGGGATCGTAGGAAGCGGGATCCGGTTTGTCCAGACGCTCGTCGGCGCGTGCCATTCTTTCCGCTGGCGGTTCCTTGCCCTTCCCGGATTTGCTCGCGGCATCCCTTTCCGACGCGGCGAGGTCCTGCCGATTGAGCGCCGCATCCCGAGCCGACAGAGCCGCGCGGAGAACAATCTGGGTCACCGGCGCCGCGATATCGCCGCCGGCGTAATGCGCGCCTTTCGGGCTGTCGAGCTTTACCAACACCACGTATTGCGGATCGTTTCCGGGAAAGAGGCCAACGAACGAAGCGGTGTAGTTGCCGGCCGTGTAGCCTTCGCCACCCGATGTGCGACGCGCCGTTCCGCTCTTCCCCGCGACATCGAAGGTCGCCAGATCGGCCTTCGTCGCGGTTCCTTCCTGAACCACTGCGAGAAGCATCTGCTGGATCGTCCGCGACACCTCGAATGACATCACGCGGCGAACAACTCTCGGCTCGGCGGTATAGACGACCTTGCCTTCAGACGAGCGGATTTCCTTTACCAGATGTGGCTCGAGCAGCTCGCCGCCATTAGCGATCGCCGCGTACGCCGTCACCAGCTGCAAAGGCGTGACAGCTATCTCGTATCCCATCAGGATCGACGCGCTCGTCTGCTTCGACCACTGACGGGGCTCACGCAGAGTCCCCGCCGCCTCGGCAGGCAGTGGCACACCCAGCGGCATGCCGAATCCGAGATCGCGAAACGTCTCGTATTTCTGCTTCGGCGTCAGCCGCTGACCGAATTCGACGATCCCGACGTTGCTCGAATATCGAATGACATCCGCCAGCGAGAGTGATGCCGCCTTGTGCATGTCGTTGATGACGCGGCCGTCCAGCTCGAGCTGGCCGTTATGGGTGTTGACCACATCGCTTGGACGAGCGCGCCCCTTATCCAGCAGCGACGCCGCGACGAACGGCTTGAGCGTGGATCCGGGCTCGAACGGCTCTGTCACCGAAGTATTGGCGAAGCTGGTTCTGCCCACGCGGTTGCTGGCCATAGCCAGAATGTCGCCAGTGTGCGGGTTCATCACGACGATGTCGCCGCCGGCGGCGTGGAGGCTGTCCACCGCGATCGACAGCTCACGCTCGCAGATCTCCTGTAGCGCATTGTTGATCGTGAGCACGACCGTGGCGCCGGCCTTCGGCTGATCGGTCGAGCCATCCGGAGAATCCAGTGCCCGGCCATCGCGATCGCGGGCCAGTCGCACTCTGCCTGAGTCTCCCCGCAACAGCGTGTCCAGCGACAGCTCGAGACCGTCGAGCGCGTTTCCCTCGCCGTCGAGGCGCCCGATTATTCGCTTGATGCTGCTCGAGTTGGAGTAAACTCGCTGCAGCACCGGGGTCAGATGAATGCCGTTCAGCTTGGAGATCGATGCGACATCCGAGGTCGAGTAGAGGCCTGGCAAATCGATCCAGCGGCGACGCCGCGCGATCGCGGCGTGCACCGCATCAGCATCCACACGAGCGCGATTGAGCGCCTTGATCACCAGTGCTGTGTCCCGGATTTCCGGCAGTGCAATCGCGACGCGCGTCATCTCGCGGCTCTCCACCAGCGTGTTGCCGCTGGCGTCGAGGATTTCTCCGCGCGGCGCCGAGAGCGCGGACGCGAAGAAGTGTTGGCGCTTGGCGCGCGCCGCCCACTGCTTGCCTTCCACGACCTGAACCTTCGCCGCGCGGGCGACCAGCGTTACCGCGAAGAGAATGAAAAAGCCGTGGACGATCGCGGTGCGGCTAGGGCGTTTCATTCTCACGGGCTCTCGGAAGAATCACAACTTGCTTGTCGGTCGGGACGTGCATGCCAAGCCTGCGCTCGGCGACCGACCCAAGGTTTTGTCGGCTCGAGGCGTCCCGGATTTCCGCGTCCAGTCGCGCCCGATCGCTCTCCAGGGTCGCACGCTTGCTGTCGAGCGCGGCCAACCGCTCCGCCTGGGCAATCCCGATGGTTCTGCGCCAGACGATCGAGAGCGCGATCAGGACGAACGCGCCGAGCAGGATGGCGACCAGAGTGCGGCCGCGAAGCCCTAAGCTGCTTTTCGCCACGCGCGCAGTCTGGCGCTACGGGAGCGCGGGTTCGCGGCGGTCTCGAGGTCCGTCGCCTTGATCGCTCGCTTGGAGATCAGATCGCCAAGACGCTTGCCGCGGCAGGTGCAGGTGGGCTGCCGGGGTGGGCAGATGCAGTCGGCGCTCCACTCGCGCATGGTGTGCTTGACCAGGCGATCCTCGCCGGAATGATACGAGATGATCGCCAGCACTCCGCCAGGCGCAAGACGATCGCGCAGAAGCGGCAGGGCTCTTCCCAGCGCGCCGAGCTCGTCGTTCACGGCGATTCGAACAGCCTGAAACAGCCGGGCGAAGTCGCCCGGCCCGGTTCGCGCGCCGTAGGCGCCGCGAATGGCGTCGACGAGGTCGTCGCTCACGCGCATCGGCCTGCGATCGCGGCGGCGGACGATCTCACGAGCGAGCCGGCCGGCACGCGGCTCGTCTCCGTAGTCGTGGAAAATATGGGATAGATCGGCTTCATCGAGGGTGTTGAGCAAATCGGCAGCGGTGCCAGTACCTCGACGGTCCATCCTCATGTCGAGTAACGCGTCAGGGCGAAAAGAAAAGCCACGGTCATCGGCGTCGATCTGATGCGAGGAGACGCCGAGGTCGGCCAGTATCCCATCGAACGATCGCCCTTCCAGCTCGCCGATGCGATCTATTTCGCCGAAATTGCCCCGTATAGAACGAAAGCGGCCTGACGTCTCGAACGACGCCAGCCGCTTTCGTGCTTCCGTTATTGCTGCCTCATCCCGATCGATCGCGATTACCGTCGCGCCGGCCTCCAACAGGGCGGCGGCGTGTCCGCCACCGCCCAGCGTACAATCCAGAATCTCCGAGGCTCCTTCGAACAACCGTACAACCTCTTCGACCATGACCGGCGCATGGTAGGAGCTGCCCCACCTGCCGGCCGCGGTGTCCGAGTCAATCACTTACAGAAACGCTTCACCTCGTTGTCGACAGCGGGCGTGAACTGCGGGATCGCCGTCAAGAGCTGAGCGGCCTCGTTCGGATACTTCTGCCCGCCAGCGGGCAGATTGATGGATGCAAGGTTGAATGCATCGCGAGCCGTCTTCGCCAGATCGCAGCTGCGCTTCTCGTTCGCCGAGATCGTCGCCGTTTGTCCAACGGAGAAGGCGCTGGCGCCGAGCAGGAACTTCGCGTCGGCTGAAGCTTGCAGCTGGTCAGAAAACTGAAGGAACTTGATGGCCCGCTGGAAATCGGCGATCTCTTTCGAGGCCTGCCCGTCCTTGTAGGCATCGCTTCCCGCCTTCAGGGCGATCTGCGAAAGCGAGCCGGGATCCGCGCCATTGTTCTTGGCGTTATTCAGCGTAACGATCATTTCATCGTTCTTCTTCAACGCGCCCTGGATCGTGGCAAGGAGGAAGTAGGCGTTGGCGTTCTTGGGGTTGCATGCTGAAGCTTTCTTGGCGGCGTCTTCAGCCTGCTGGAGCTGCCCTGCCTTATAGAAGCTCTGGGCGTTGAATAGCTGAATGTTGCAGTCGTTCGGGAATTTTTTCGCCGCGAGCGCCGCTACTTCGGAGGCCTTTTGTGGTTGATTAACCGCCAGGTACGCCGCCGCGAGACGAGAATAGAAATCGGCCGTCGCCTGAGTAGTGTCGACGCGAATCATCTCATTGCCGACGGTGATGGCGCCTTCATAGTCCTTCGCGTTCAGGAGAACGAGCCAGGCGAGATTCAGAAGCTGAGGATCACCCGGGTTGTTCTGCATCAGATCGCGCATCAGAGGAACCGCGAGCTCCGGATGCCCCGCTTTGGCCATGTCGGCAACGACGTCCTGAACCAGCCGGATGTTCGTCGGGTCAGCCGCTGCCAGAAGCCTCAGAACTTCCAGACGCTTCGCCGTGTCGCCTTTGGCACCGTAGGTTTCCGCCAGCATCTTGAGCGCGGGAATGTTGCGTGGATCGTTCGTGCGGATCCGCTCCGACACCGCGATGACCGAGTCGGGCATCTTGAGCGCGTTGTACGCTTCGCCGAGGCAGGCACCGACGATGTTGGCGGTAGGATACCCAGCCAGCCCCTGACGTGCGGCGGCTACGGCCTCCTGATACTTGCCCTGTGCGACGTTATTGTGGCAGCTCTCCTCGGCAGCAAGCTGGCGGCGCGCGTCCTTGATCGATTTGGCCACCTGACCGGCCGCATCGTCGAGCTTGGCTGCTGACGCGCTGGGCAGGATCTGACCCTTGTTCATGTCCCGCGAAATGATGAGCCGCGAATCGATCTTGTAGCCGGTCGGCGTGCGGATGACGGCGCCCTCGAGGTACTGAGGGGCCCGAACCAGGGTCGCCAACGCTTTGGCGTCGCCTGGCGGAAGGGCTTCCGTCGGTGAGTAACCCGACGAGACGAGGCTGTTGACGATATCTGCCTTCGGAACCACGACCAGGTCGCGGACGTTGGTCTGTTTCTGGAGCTGGTTTCGGATGGCCTCGGCAGTCTGGACGCCGAGATCCTTATCGGAGCTCTGAAGGACTGGAATCATGACCCGGTCACCCGTCTTGCTGCTCTGCGCCACGAGAGGCGCGGACAGGAGCGAAGCAAGCGCGACGACAGCGAGACCTGAATGACGTAATCTTACCAATGGTTTAACCTCCCAAGCGGTAAACATTCTTACCCCACCCCCCGAGCCGTGGGTCCCTTGATTTAAGTGGGCGAGGAGGGACTCGAACCCCCGACATCCTGCGTGTAAGGCAGGCGCTCTAACCAACTGAGCTACTCGCCCCGGTGCAGAAACCGAGCCTGTTCTCTCACCGAAGAATGGCCAGCGGTACAAGCACGCAATACCCGATAACAAGAAGGATTGGGGCGAGCGTCTCGCCCCCCCGCGCAAGATCGGCGAAGCCGGCAAGCAACACAATTGTTGCGATGGTCCAATAAAGCCACGAGCGGCGCGTTCCACCTTCGCGTCCAACCCGGGGCCCACTTGCGAGATCGGTTTTGGCCATAAGCGACGTAGTGTAGAGCGCAGGGAAATCCCTGTCAACCCAAACGTTACCGCCGATCAGGAACGCTTGGTAGTCGCGTAATTGAGATCGACCCAATCGCGATAGCTGCCGTCCATCACCGCGCGCCACCACGACTCGTGCGCGATGTACCATTTCACCGTCTTCAGCAGCCCGGTTTCGAACGACTCTGACGGGCCGTAACCGGTTTCCAGGGTTGCCTTCATCGCGTCGATGGCGTAGCGACGGTCGTGTCCCGGACGATCCTTGACGAGCTTGATCAGCTCGGTCGTGTCGGCGCCAAGCGAGGCGGGGCATTTCGGAAACCGCTCGCGGAGCTTGGCGTCGGCGGCGAACATCTTGTTGACATGGCCGCAGATCGACTTGACCACGTCGATATTCTGGCGCTCCGCATTTCCGCCGAGGTTGTAGGTCTCGCCGAGCCTTCCTTTCTCCAGCACGCGCTCAATGCCGCGGCAGTGGTCGCGAACGAACAGCCAGTCGCGGATCTGCAGACCGTCGCCGTATACCGGCAACGGCTTGCCATCGAGCGCGTTGACGATCGTTAGCGGGATCAGCTTTTCGGGGAAATGGTACGGCCCGTAGTTGTTGGAGCAGTTTGTCGTGGTGACGGGCAGCCCGTAAGTATGATGATAGGCACGCACCAGGTGGTCCGACGCCGCCTTGCTGGCGGCATAGGGTGAATTCGGCGCATATGGAGTCTCTTCCGTGAATCCGGGAGCCGTCGGACTGAGCGTTCCGTACACCTCGTCCGTCGAAATGTGGTGGAAGCGCCTGGCGCCGCCCGACCAGTCCTCGGTCCAAACCGATCTCGCCGCCTTCAGCAGCTCGTGCGTCCCGCGGATGTTGGTGTCGATGAACGGATCCGGACCATGGATCGAGCGGTCGACATGCGACTCGGCGGCGAAATGAACGATTGTGTCGACGCCTTCGCGCTTGATGATGTCCCGCACGGCGTCGCCGTCCCGGATGTCGCCTTTGACGAACGTGAACCGCTCGTGCTTCGCGAGTGGCTCCAGGCTCGCCAGATTTCCGGCGTAGGTTAGGGCATCGAACCCGATGATTTTGTCGGCGGCGTGATGCTCCGCCCAGAACTGGACGAAGTTGCTGCCGATGAATCCAGCGGCGCCTGTTACAAGCAGCCTACGCATTGGGGGTGTAGCCCTCGCTCATTGGTTTCGTTTTCATGTGCCGATTTCCCTCGTATTGTCAGCGCAAAGATCCCTGATCAGCGGTGCGATCTCGTTGACCGTCGCCACCCGGGCCGCTCCCGCGGCAGCCAGCGCGGCCTGTGGCATTCCATAGATGATCGAGCTCTCGCGATCCTGAACGATCGCCGTTCCGCCCGCTTCCCTGATCCTCTTCAGTCCTTCGGCGCCGTCCCTGCCCATTCCGGTCAGCACGACGCCGATCGCTGAGCGCCCAAATGTATCGGCCACAGAGAAGAAAAGCGGATCGGCAGCCGGCCTCACGCCCCACATTGGAGCGGTTGTGTCGAGCTGAATCGACGCGTTGCCGGCTGTTCCGGACACCTTCATGTGGTAGCCGCCGGGGGCGACATACACGCGGTTCTCTCGCAGCAACTTTCCATCGATCGCCTCGGCCACCCACAAATCGCTCATCGCGTGAAGGCGTTCGGCGAGCAGTTTGGTAAACTCCCGGGGCATGTGCTGAACGATCACCACGGCGGCGCCGAGCTCCTCCGGCAGGTGCGGGATGATTTCGGCGAGGGCGCGCGGGCCGCCAGTCGACGAGGCGATCGCCACGACCCTCGTCGCCGCATCTGGAGATTTCCCCGGCGCCTCCGCGTGCGCGGCCGGCTCGGTGACGGGGGTCGGCGCATTGATTCCCTTCATGTTGACGGCGCGTGCCGCATCGAGCGCCGACATCAGCTGCTCTCTCACGGCCGACAGGTCAATGCTCACCGGGCCCGACGGCTTGCGAACGAACTCCAGCGCCCCGCGCTCCAGCGCGCGAAGGGTCATTTCGTTCCCCAGCTCCGAGCCCGCCGCACTCAACATCACCACCGGTCGCGGCATCTCCGCCATGATCTGCTCGAGCGCCTGCAGGCCGTTGAGGCGCGGCATCTCGATGTCCAGCGTCACGATGTCCGGCCTCAAGGCGCGGATCTTCTGCAGCGCTTCAATTCCATCATTGGCAGTGCCGATGACGTGAAATTTTCCGCTCGACTCCACCAGATCGGCGATCAGCTTTCGCATGAATGCGCTGTCGTCGACGACCAGCACGGTCGTCCGCTTTTCGCTCGCTGCGGGAATGGCCGACACTACGCTTTTCGGAAGATGCGCTCACGCGCATTCACTGGTGAAAAGAGGCCGCGTGCTTCGCCGAGCAGCGTCTCGACCTTTCCAAGAACGAGGAGGCCGCCTTCCGCCAGCACACGATGGAACATCAGAAAAAGCTCATCCTGCGCGTGCCGCTCGAAGTAGATGATCACGTTGCGGCACACCAGCAGGTGAACGTTGTTCACGGGCGTGTGAAAGGCGAGCAGGTCGCTTTGCTCGAATCTCGCCAGGCTGCGGACCTCGGGGATTACGGTGTGAAGCCCGGCGACCTCGGCGAAATAGCGCTCGCGCAATCCCGCCGGGGTTTCAGCGAGCGCCGGCGTCGCGTAGAGGGCGCGGTCTGCGTCACGCAGGCAATCAGTGTCGATGTCTGTACCGAGGATCGAAATCGAGTCCAGGCGGGACATGGATCTCGTTTTCTCCGCGTGGTGATGCAACAGAATGCCAAGCGAGTAGGGTTCCTCACCCGAAGCGCAGCCGGCGCTCCATATCCTCAGCTCCTCCTCACGACGATCCCAGAGCTCGGGAATGACCGTCTTCTGGATCGCTTCGTACGTCTCCCAATTGCGGAAGAACTTCGTGACGTTGACGGTGAGCGATCGCATCAAGCGTTCGTACTCATGCGGGTCGGTGTCGAGAATGCCCGCGTA
>DASYIM010000214.1:0-5557 GCA_035997625.1 Gemmatimonadaceae bacterium | reverse complement strand
GGCTTTGGCGACTCGCCCCTGGATGCGGGTGTCGGCCATCCGCTCCGGCCATTCGGCAAATGCCGCTGTCGGACCGCGCCACTCGATCTCGTCAACGTCGGAGAAGAGCGGCGCATCCGTGCGAAGTGTCGCCAGATCCTTGAACAGGAGCGCTCGCTGGCGTCCATCGCCAAGAACTCCCGGAGGAAACGACTCGATCGGTCCGTGCTTGTTGAGCAACGCGGCGGCTGTCGACTTGCCGATGCCGGGAATTCCGGGATACCCGTCCTGCGCATCGCCGACGAGTGCCAGCAGATCGGGAATGAGCTCGGGATCGACGCCGAACTTTTCGCGCACCCCCGCCGCGTTCCGAATCTGCATTCCCTTGCGGATGATCTGAACGACACGATCCCCGCGCACGCACTGCGAGAGATCCTTGTCGTTGGCCCAGATGCAGACCTTCTCGACGCGCGGGTCTTCCGACGCCAGTCGTGCGGCCGACGCCAGACCGTCATCGGCTTCGAGCTCGACCATCGCCCAGACGGCGACTCCCATCGCCCGCAATCCATCCTCCAGCGGCAGAAACTGGGCGTAGAGATTGGGCTCGATTCCCTCCCCCGTTTTGTAGTCCGGCCAGAGATCATTGCGAAACGACTCGATCACGTGGTCGGTGGCGACCCCAACGTGGGTCGCTCCCGTCTCCAGCATCTCCAGCACCGAATGCAACACACCGGCAACGGCACCGAAGGGCTTGTCGTTTCCCTTGTTGAACCGACGCTGTCCGTAGAAATGGCGGAACAGCTCGTAGGTTCCATCGATCAGATGAACGATCATGTTGTGGAGAGAGTTGGATGCTATCTAAGAATGGAGCGCCGTCAGACCGATAGCCACCTACCAGAACCACGCTTCCGCGCAGTAAGATTTCCCGATGAACCTTGCTGTCAATCCGCCCGTTCTGCCGATGCTGGCCAAGCGAGTGAGTGACCTCCCGCCAGGGGAAGGCTGGATCTTCGAGCCCAAGTGGGACGGCTTTCGCACCCTCGTCTTTCGCGACGGCGACGAGGTTTTCATGCAGAGCCGGGACGAGAAGCCGCTCAATCGCTATTTCCCCGAGCTGCTGGATCCCCTCAAGGCACAGCTCCCCAAACGATGCGTCCTCGACGGGGAGATCGTCATCGCGCGTGAGGAGGGTCTCAGCTTCGATCTGCTTCAAATGCGATTGCACCCGGCCGAGTCGCGGGTGAAGAAGCTCGCTGGCGAGACACCGGCGTCGATCGTTTTCTTCGACCTGCTGTGCGAAGGAAGTCACAGCCTTTGCGACAAGCCGTTCGCCGCGCGTCGCCAGAAGCTCGAAGAGATCCTCGGGGGCGCCGAGCCGCCGCTGCATCTGACCCCGGCGACCCGCGACCGGGCGGTCGCCGGTGACTGGTTTCGGCGCTTCGAGGGCGCGGGCCTCGATGGTGTCGTCGCCAAGGGCGAGGACGGTACCTACGAACCCAACAAGCGGGTGATGCTGAAGGTGAAGCACGAGCGCGAGTGCGATTGCGTCGTCGCCGGCTTCCGCTGGCACAAGACCGGTGGCAAAACGAAGGTCGGTTCATTGCTGCTCGGGCTGTACGACGACGACGGGAATCTCGAGCACGTCGGGGTCTGCGCCAGCTTCACCGATGTCAAACGGAAGGAGCTGGTGAAGTTTCTGGATCCGTACCGAAACAAGGCACTGGACGGACATCCGTGGCGCGCCTGGGCCGAGGCGCAGCCGGCCGACGGAGAACCGCATCGCATGCCGGGTGGCCAGAGCCGCTGGAGTGGCGGAAAGGATTTATCGTGGGAGCCACTGCGTCCGGAGCTGGTCGTCGAAGTCGCGTACGATCACATGCAGGGAGATCGATTCCGCCACACCGCGCAGTTCCGCCGCTGGCGCGACGACAAGCGGCCTCGCGACTGTACTTACGAGCAGCTGGAAGTCGTGCCGCCGCAGGAGCTCGCTGCTATCTTCGCCACAGGGCGTTAGGGACGGTTTTAGCGAACAGTCAAGGAGGCTACTCCGATGGAGCCATTGAAACGCGTCTGGTTCTCTCTTTCCACACTTATTACAGTGCTCGTCGCTTGCGCGCCTGCTCCGGCCCGCCACGGAACCGGCGACGTCTCGCTGATAACGAGCGAGGATCTCCAGGATCCGCGCGAGCCAATCGAGAGTGTCATCCAGAAGAAGGTGCCGGGTGTCGTGGTGACACGCTCGGCGGACGGAGGCATTGCGCTGCAGATCCGCGGAGCCACGACGTCGAGGGGTAACGTCGCGCCACCGCTATTCATTCTGAACGGACTGCCCTTTCGACCAGGCCCCGACGGTGCGCTGACCGGGGTTACCCCGACGGACATCGAATCGATCAAAGTGTTGAAGGGCGCCGAGGCCGGGATCTACGGCATCGATGGCGCGAACGGAGTGATCGTCATCACGACGAAGCACGGGGGAAAGCCATAATAGTATTGGCGTGAAACGCACCGTCCTCATCTACGGGTTGATCGGCGCGGCGATGATCGTCGCGCTCAACCTGGCACAGTATCGGTTCCTCGTCGTCGAGCACTCCCTCGAGATCTACGGACTGCTCGTCGCGTTGCTGTTCGCCGCACTCGGCATCTGGCTCGGTCTCAAACTCACTCGTCCGAAAGAACGTCTGGTCATTCGTGAAATTCCGGTTCCCTCTCCCGCCAATGGCACGTTCGTCGTCAACTCGGCGAGTATCGAACGGCTCGGCCTGACGCCGCGCGAGCTGGAGATTCTGACGGCGATCGCCGAAGGCCTGAGCAACCGGGAAATTGCGGAACGTCTGTACGTGAGCGAGAACACGGTCAAGACCCATTCAGCCAATCTCTTCTCCAAGCTGAATGCCCGCCGTCGAACACAGGCCGTTCAGATCGCCAAGGAGGCCGGAGTCATCCCCTGAAAGCATGATTTTTCGATGAAAGCTCAAAATCATCAATTCGGGTGATGGTCCGAAGAGCCCGGCGACCCTAGTCTGGTGCGCGTTCACAGCAGGGAATCCAACAACGGAGGAGTCAGATGAAAAAGACAGTGCTGACGTTCGGATTGATCTCGGGGATCATCATATCCCTGTTGATGCTCGTGACCGTCCCGTTTCACGACCAGATCGGGTTCGATCGAGGATTGGTAGTCGGCTACACGACCATGCTGGCCGCATTCCTACTCATCTATTTTGGCGTGCGGTCGTATCGGGACAACGTTGCCGGCGGCTCAGTGAAGTTCGGTCGCGCCTTTGCGGTGGGCGCACTGATCGCGCTGATCTCGAGCGTGATGTACACGGCAACCTGGGAAGTCATCTACTTCGGCGGATTCATGCCCGATTTCCTCCCCAAGTATCAGGCTCACGTGATCGAATCCGAGCGCGCCAAGGGCGCGACGCCGCAGGAGCTGGAAAAGAAGACGGCGGAGCTGAAGAGCATGGCCGAGATGTACAAAAACCCGATCCTGAACGCCGGGATGACGTTGCTGGAGCCGCTGCCGGTCGGATTGGTGGTGGCCCTCATTTCCGCGGTGGTCCTCAGTCGAAAGCGGCGTGTGGTTGGCGCGATGGCGGCCGTTGCCTGACGCCCGGCGAGGAAAGGGCGGCTACCGCAGATAATTCTTGGCGATCATCATGTGGACGCCGACGTTTCCGTCCACCAGCTCGGTGATCCGCAGGTCGGCCGCCATCGACGCGGCCTGATACGCCTGCGTTTCGGTCAGCCCTTTCTTCTCCTGCAGCAGCTTCACCATCTCGCGGATAGCCGTCTTCGTGGCGACCACCAGCGATGTGTCGGTCCCCATCGCGATCCAGTGGGTCGGTGTCTCGCCGCGCGGCCAATCCAGTTTCATGTCCTTTCGCACCAGCAGCTGCAGGCGTCCGCGCAGGTTGGTCTCGATCGCCGTTTGGTCGACCTCGCCATCGCCCTGCGCGGCGTGGCCGTCCCCAACCTCGAGCAGCGCTCCCTTTGTGAAGACGGGGATGTAGAGCGTAGTCCCCGCCACCAGCTCCTTGTTGTCGAGATTGCCGGCGTGCCGCGACGGCGGGTTGCTGCTCACCCTGCCGAGTGCGGGCGCGGGCGCGACGCCGATCGATCCGAAGAACGGTCGGAGCGGGACCACCACATCCGGCATCACTTCAGCGGTCATGTGCTGGCGATCGAGATGGATGAGCGTGCTCACCCGGGTGTTGGGCGGGCCGCACAGCTCGGGAATGAATCCGCGACAGCCGTTGTAGGCGTAATCGATCGGCAGCGTAATCGACAGAATCCGAACTTCCAGCACGTCGCCGGAATCGGCGCCATCCACGTAGATCGGCCCGGTGAGAATGTGGCCGCCTGGGCCACGCAGCGAGCCCGTGTCCTGAGCGACGATATCGCGCAACGCCTGCGGGATGTCCCCAGGTTTTACGCCCATTGCAGCCAGTCCGGTGGGCGTATTGGTAAGCATCGTCTCAACCTCGACGATGTCGCCCGACTTCACGTGCAGCGCCGGCTTTGCTTCCGACCAGTAGTAGCCGTAGGCGACGGTGGACGGCGTCGCCGGGAGCCGATGGATGGCTTGCGCCTGCGCTACGGACGCAACCACCATTGCAAGTGTCAATGGACTGCGCATATGAAGGGTCCAATCTATCCGGCCTGTCATCCTTCTGTAACTTGATGGCGCGTCAAACCGCAGCTCTCCGATGACTCTTGGACGTTCGATTGTGCTGGCGGCAGCACGAAGCCGGAGGCTCAACGATTTCGCTTTGCGCAGCGGTTTCGTGAAGCGTGCGACGCGTACGTTCATGCCCGGCGAGCACGCCAGCGATGCGCTGGAAGCCGGCGCCGCCATCGCCGCCACTGGCCGCGGGCTCATCTTCACCCAGTTGGGCGAAGCCATCACCAGCGCCGACGCGGCCGTCGCCGTACGCGATCACTATCTCGGATTCTTCGATCAGATTCGCGCGCTGGGGCTTCCCGCCCAGGTCAGCGTCAAGCCGACGCAGCTGGGTCTCGACCTTTCCATCGATCAATGTGAGCGCCATCTACACGCATTGGCAGCCAAAGCAGAGCAAACCGGATCGGCGCTCTGGCTCGACATGGAAGACTCGAGCTACGTCGACCGAACGCTGGATCTCTACGTCTCGTTGCTGAGAGCGCACAAGTCTACGGGCGTCGCGCTGCAGGCGTATCTGCATCGCACACCGGACGATCTGGCCCGGCTCCTGCCCCTCGCGCCGGTCATCCGACTCGTGAAAGGCGCTTACGATGAGCCGGCCGGCATCGCGTACGCCAGGAAGAGCGATACCGACGCCGCGTACTTCCGTCTGGCCTCAGCGATGCTTGACCAGGCTCGCACCGGAAAGTGCCTTCCCATTTTCGGGACCCACGATCTCGGGCTGATCGGGCGCATCGTCGAACGAGCAGAGAGATCGGGCGTGGGAAAGGACAAGTATCAGGTTCACATGCTCTATGGAATCCGCGATGCCGCCCAGCGACGCCTCGTTGCCGAAGGGCACACCGTCAAAACCCTCGTCAGCTACGGTGCCGCGTGGTACCGGTGGTACATGCG
>DASYIM010000213.1:0-17344 GCA_035997625.1 Gemmatimonadaceae bacterium | reverse complement strand
TCCGAATTCTGCCTTCAAGGAACCGCGAACGGAGCCGAGTTCATTGCCATTCCGTATTTCTCGGATTTTCACGGCACGCAGCTTCGTCTCGCCATCGCGACCGGCGGCACGACGATTCCGGCACTCTCCAGCAGGGGTGTTCCCGCGAGTCCTCAGCGGAGCGTGGGCTCGTCCCGTCTGCGGCCGGCTCGGGACGACGCATTCGACCAGGGGTTACGAGATCGCTCGATCAGTGAGCTGACACCGATGATTGCCGGCGCGAGACTCTCGAAACAACAACTGGTTGGCGGATTCAACGCGGTGGTGGCCGCACCCGCGATCGGTGATATCCTGAAGCTGAACACAACCTCCGCCTCCGCTTGCTCGAATCCCAGCGTCAGAACGGGGCGCGTGGTCGCGATAACCAATCGTGCGATTGTCGTCGCGGACACCGCCAATCCGGCGAACGGATTCACCACGGCGGATTACCAGGAGTTCGGGGCCAACTTCGACACTCTCGTCTATCCTGTCGACACTCTCAACTTCGGCGCGCCAACGGACATCGACAACAATGGGCACGTCGTGCTTTTCTTCACGCGCGCGGTCAATGAGCTGACTCCACCGGGTGCTGGATTCTACGTCGGCGGCTTCTTCTTCAGCCGCGATCTCTTCCCGACTCAGCAGACAAGCAGCCTCGCCGGCTGCACGACAAGCAACTTCGCGGAGATGTTCTACCTGCTGGTGCCGGATCCAGCGGGAGTCGTCAACCAGAATCAACGCTCGGCAGCGTTCGTAAAATCGGTTACGGTCTCAACGCTGGCGCACGAATTCCAGCATCTGATCAACGCGTCGCGCCGTCTTTACGTGAACACCGGGACCAACACCTTTGAGGATTCCTTTCTCGACGAAGGCCTCGCGCACATAGCCGAGGAGCTGATGTTCTTTCGTTCGACTGGGCTCGCGCCCGGGCAAAACATCAGCTATCAGGCGATTCAGGCTTCGCCAGGCTTGCAAGAAGCCTTCGACAATTTCGAGGCGCCGAACGTGCGGCGGTTCATCGGGTACCTGACCACCCGCGCGGCTGCCCCGTACGTCAACAACGCGAACATAACGACGCGCGGCGCGATCTGGTCATTCCTGCGGTACGCCGCCGACCGACGTGGCGGCGCCGAGACCCAGATGTGGTTCCAGCTGGCCAACCCTCCCGTTGACGTGCACGGGATAGGCAACATCACACGCGCGGTCACCGATGATCTCGGCGGGTGGGTTCGCGATTGGACGATTGCAAACTATGCTGATGACTACGTGCCGGGTGTCCAGCCTGTCTTCACTCATCCGAGCTGGAACCTGCGCTCCACAATCGAAGCGGTGAATCAGGGTTTCTGGCCGCTGGATACGCAGCAGCTGGAAACGGAGACCATCACGGCTATCAGTATCACGGATGGTACCGGAGCGTATTTGCGGTTCGGCGTCAGGCCGGGCTCGGTAGGAGGCGGCAGAGTGTCCGCCCGAGGAGTTACGGTGCCGGCCGGCTTTGCTCTTTCGATTCTACGGACGAAGTGACTTCGTTGCGATCGCGGCGATCAGAACGCCGGCGGTCGCCACCGCGGCGATCCTTGCGTGATCTGGCCCGCAGCCAACGCCACGTCAGGTAGACGGCTGATGCCGCCACGATCCAGTAAAACGGCTTCACCATTTCGTGAAACACAGGCGCACTGAACTCGAACCAGAAGATCAACGCGGCGAGCACAATCGATACACCCCAAACCGCCAGCAACTGACGCGGTCTACGACCGTAGATCATCTGACCTCAAGGTTGCCTCGATGTGTCGAGCCACGTGGTAATGGACGATTCCTTGCACCGATCGGTCGCAAATGGGTGTCACTCCTCGCTCCGCCAAGCGCCCCTTCGACATTCACGCGGTGGTACGGCGAGTCAGGCTGGAAGTTAAGCAGTTCGCCGACGCCGCGATGTTCGACCTCGCCGAACAGGGCTTTGCCAGTCCCTTCCACCAGCTTGTTGCCTGCATCATCTCCGTGCGGACAATGGACGAAGTTTCACTGCCGGCTGCTCTTCGCCTCTTCAACGCAGCGCCGACAGCGCAGGATGTAAGCCGCCTTGGCGTCAGCAAGCTCGCCCAACTCATCAAGCCTGCCAGCTTCTACCAGACCAAAGCCATCAACATTCGCGATCTCGCTCAGCGGGTGACCCGTGAATACGGTGGCAGTCTCCCCTGCGACTTCGAGGTGATGACTTCGTTCCGGGGCGTCGGGCCGAAGTGCGCGAATCTCACTCTGGGCATCGCGTGTGGCGCGACGGAGATCAGCGTCGATATTCACGTGCATCGAGTCACGAATCGCTGGGGCCTGGTGCGAACGACGACGCCGGAAGAAACGCGGCGTGCCCTGGAGAAACGTCTGCCCAGGAAATACTGGGTGGAAATAAACCGCCTGCTGGTTCCGTTCGGAAAGCACGTCTGCACCGGACGCCTTCCGAAATGCTCGGTTTGCCCTGTGATTCAGTACTGCCGTCAGGTGGGAGTGGCCGAGCACCGGTGATACCTGCTCCACACGCTAACCGCCGTTGGCTACTCGCTCCAACGCCTCACCGGTGAGACGGAAGGTGGACCATTCGTCCATGTGCTTCGCGCCGATCTGCTTATAGAAATTGATGGCGAGCTCGTTCCAGTTCAGCACAGACCAGTCGAGGCGGCCGCAGTCCCGATCTACAGCGATGCGCGCCAACTCGCGGAGCAAGGCGAAGCCAACGCCGTGCTTTCGAAAGGGTGGTTTGACGAAAAGGTCTTCGAGATAGATCCCGCGCTTCCCGAGCCAGGTTGAATAGTTGTGGAAGAAGAGCGCAAAACCGGCCGGCTCATCTCCCAGATAGGCTATCAGCACCTCCGCGGCGGGGTGCTCCCCGAAGAGGGTTTGCTCGAGATCCTTCTCCGTCACAGGAGCTTCGCCCGGCCGCGCGCGCTCATATTCGGCGAGCTCGAGGATGAATTGACGAATGAGCGGAATGTCGTCGCGGGTCGCCGCAACAATGCGCGTCTTTACCGAAGTGCTACCCATTGGGGCATTATCAGACTGGCAGATTCGGTAGTCAATGCCATCTTTCGCGACATGAACTTCAAGTCGACCTTCCTCTGCCTGGCGGTAATAGTCGCGAGCGGGTGCGGCTCGCCATCATCGCGTGTCGACGCAGTCGCCATGACCGAGGAACCATCGGGCTCGCGCCGGCTTCCGACCGGTGCGATGCTCGATCCCGCCGGCACCTCGTATCAGCTGGGTGCGATGCCCCTGGCGATGGCATTGTCGCCGGAGAGGAATCGTGTAGTTGTCCTGCTGAATGGGTGGAGAGAGCAGGGCATCCAGGTCGTCGACCGAAGCACTGGATCGGTGCTGCAGAAGATTCCGCTTCCCGCGGTCTTCCTCGGTCTCGCCTTCAGCCCCGATGGGCGATCCCTTTACGTATCCGGTGGAAATCAGGACGCGATCTACCGATTCGCCTGGAGCAACGGCCAAGCAACTCTTGTCGATTCGATCGCGCTCGCTGTCAAGCAAAAGGACCACAGTGGCACGCGGTATCCCGCCGGCGTTGCCATCTCCCGGGATGGGCGAATGCTGTACGCGGCGGAGAACCTGGCGGACTCGTTGGCGGTCATCGACATCGCGTCGCACCGGGTAGTTCAAAGGTTGGCGACGGAGAAATACCCCTACGGAGTCGTCGTCGGGCACGATGGCCTGGTGTACGTATCAGCGTGGGGAGGCTGGACGGTTTCCGCGTTTCCTCCACGGGCGAACGGGATGCTGGAGGGTGGCACGCGGGTGCGGGTGGGAAGACATCCATCGGCAATGACGCTGAGCCCCAACGGAAACCGGCTTTTCGTGGCTTCGGGCAGCTCGGACAAGATCAGCGTGCTCGACACGCGGAGTCTCCGTGTCATTTCAACTTTGAGCGATCCGTCGCCGGCGGCAACGGGCGAGGGGAGTACGCCCGACGCGCTCGCGGTGTCGGCGGATGGCGGACGCCTGTTCGTCGCGGAAGCGGACAACAATGCGGTAGCAATATTCAGTCTTTCCGCGGGAAGCTCGGGGGTCGCCACGGTCCAAACCGCCGATTCGCTGATCGGCCGAATTCCCGTGGGGTGGTATCCATCTGCCCTCGACGTGGATGGAAACGACCTCATCGTCGTGAATGGAAAAGGGCGTGGTACCGCCCCCAACCCGGGGCACTGGCAACCCGGACAGCCGGAGCCGGCGCACACTCCCGATTATACGCTCGGCCAAATCAGTGGAACGCTGTCGATCATTCCGGCGGCGAACGCGAGCGCTACCGAGCTCGGCACGTTCTCCAATCGGGTGGCCGCCGCCAATGGATGGAATGCCAAGCCGCAGGCAAAGGCTTATCCGCCTTTCGAGCACGTCATCTACATCATCAAGGAGAACCGGACCTACGACCAGGTTTTCGGCGATCTGACGCAAGCTGATGGCGACACATCGCTTCTTTTCTTTCCGCGCAAGATCTCGCCGAACCACCACGCGCTCGCCGAGCGATTCGGAATCTTCGATCGATTTTTCGTAAACGCGGAGGTCAGCCCCGACGGGCACAACTGGTCGATGGCGGCTTACGCCACAGACTACCTGGAAAAGACGGTACCGTCGAACTACTCGAGTCGCGGGCGCACCTACGACTATCAGGGGACCAACCGCAATGTGATCCCCGACGACGACGTGTCCGAGCCCTCGAGTGGCTACCTGTGGAACCTCGCCGAACGGGCTGGGATCACCTACCGAGACTACGGCGAGTTCGTGCAGGAATCCGACGACCCGCCAGTCGGCAATGCTCCGGTCCAAACCACCGCCACGAAGAAGGCGTTGATCGCCCACACCAACACGGCGTACTCGGGATGGAACCTGGACATTCCGGACCAGGCGCGCGTCGACGTGTGGCTGAAGGAGTTTCAGGAATTTGTGCGGACGCGAACGTTACCGGCGCTGGAGATACTCACGCTCCCCAACGATCATACGTCGGGCGCTTCTGCCGGAAGACCGACACCTCGCGCGTACATGGCAGACAACGATCTCGCGCTGGGCAGAATCGTGGAAGCGCTGACCAGAAGTCCCTACTGGAAGAACACCGTTGTGTTTTCGGTCGAGGACGATGCGCAGGATGGACCCGACCACGTCGACTCTCACCGTTCTCCGCTGCTGGTGATCTCGGCGTATAACAGGGGCAAAGTCTTCCATCGCTTCGCCAACACGACGGACGTCGTGGCGACGATCGAGGATATTCTCGGCCTGGGACGAATGTCTCAGTTCGATCACTACGGCCGCCCGTTGCGTGAGATCTGGGAGAGCACGCCGGATCTCACGCCTTATGCGGCTCTTCCACCGGGTGTGCCGCTGACCGAGAAGAATCCGGCGCGCGGGGCACTCGCTGAAGCGTCGAAAAAACTGGTGCTGGATAAAGTCGATGTGGCGGACGAGGATCTGTTCAATCGCATCCTCTGGCGCGCCATCAAGGGGTCTGCTTCATACCCAGGACCGACACGGATGTCAGCGCTCGAGGCCAACGTAGCGAGGTGACCGACATCAACCCGACAAAGAAAGGCGTTGCACGTGACGACTTCGTCGGTGATGCGCCGGACGCGAGAGCGAAGCGTGTTCGAGTGCTGGCAAAGTTGCTCGACAACGCGATTACCGTTCCCGGGACGGGATGGAAAATCGGGCTCGATCCGATCGTCGGGCTGATCCCGGGAATCGGCGATCTGATCACCGCGGTGATGTCGGGATACATCATTCTCGAGGCAGCCCGGGCGGACGTGTCGCCGTTTACATTGGCGCGAATGGTCACAAACGTGGGAATCGACACGCTGGTGGGGGCGATTCCAGCACTCGGCGATGTGTTCGACGCGGCGTGGAAATCGAATACGAAGAACGTTGCGTTACTCGAACGACATCTTGCCAGCAGCGGAAGCGCGGGAACAGAACGCAGCCGCGGTAGCATTGGAGCCACGGCGCTGATTCTGGTGGTGCTCGTTGTCATCCTCGGCGCCGGTCTGGCGCTGGGAATCTATGTTGCCCGATTGCTCTGGGGCCTCGGAACCCGATAACTTTGTTTTCCCGGCGCCGTGGCCAAGTGGTAAGGCGGCAGACTGCAAATCTGCTACTCGTCAGTTCGATTCTGACCGGCGCCTCTCGAAGTCTGGCAGCGTAAGGTTTTTATGCGGCATCCATTTGGGGAACGGCTCTCACGGGATTCAATGTGGGAGCGGTGGCTCAGGCGGGTCACGACAGGATTTGTCGCATCCTATCTGGCAGTCGCGAGCGTATCGGGATATCGCGCTATCGTGCAGGTCTACAGCGTGAAGATCGCTGCACCGCCGCTGCTGAAGCCTGGAACGGCCGTGTCCACTGTAGTGAGAACCTCGGGACGGACGTTCGGTGACGTAACCCTCGAGCTCATTCAGAACGGGCGGGTCGACACACTCGCCACGGGCGCGCTGGCCAGTAATCGCAACTCGGTGTTCGATCCACGCCCCCAGACCGCGAGGGTGGAGGTGGCACCCGATGCCCGAACGCTCGCGCAATTCCAAAACGGGCCCGCCCAGCTTCGGTCGATTGCCCGCGGCCGTTCGCAGTTTCTTCGCATCCCACCCCCCAAGATCGCGATGGCCAAGGTGGAGATCCGAAAGTAGGCGGCCCGTCTCCGGAAAGGCGACTGATCAACTATGTTCCTAGTTGACAGCCCGTGTATCCAGCGTCAGTATTTACTAATCTTTACGTAGCAGGTTGTCATGGACGTGTCGTTCACCGAGCGTGAGCTGGACGTAATGGCCATCCTTTGGGACAAAGGGTCGGCAACGGTGGCAGAGGTCCGCGAGGAGCTCGAGGAAGATTTTGCCTACACGACCGTGCTGACGGTTCTCCGCACCCTGGAAGCGAAGGGCTACGTCGGCCACCGTGAGGAGGGGAAGGCCCATCGCTATGCGCCGCTGGTGCATCGCGCTGCCGCCGGCCAGTCGGCTTTGCATCGAATCACCGACAAGGTGTTCTCCGGATCCGCAGAGCTGCTCCTGACCCAGCTCGTTTCGGGGCGAAAACTCAAGACGGAGGAGCTCAAGCGCATGCGCCAGCTTCTCGATACCCGGCTGAAGGAGGCATCGCGATGATCGTGGGATGGATGATGTACAGCATTCTCATTGGCGGGCTGTGCGCGCTCGCCGCGCACGCCCTCGAGAATGCCGCGCGGTTATTTGGAAAGCCAAGTCGCTGGATCTGGTTCGTCGCGATGGGGGCGACCCTTGGCATAAGCCTGATGGCGATGCGTACCGCCATTGTCGGCGCCACAACGCTGATCCCCCGGCGCCGCGGGGCGAGCTGGCTCGATGGTCCCGCCAGCAGCTACATCCGCTATTACGATTCGCTGGCGCAATGGGATGTGATTCTTTCGCCGCTGCTGTGGGCTTCATCGGCGCTGGTCGCCGCGGTGTTTGCGATCGCGATCTGGCGGCTGGTTCAGCGGCGTCGCGTGTGGCAGAGTGCTTCGCTGGACGGCCATTCGGTTCTGGTTTCCGATGCTGAAGGCCCGGCGATCGTCGGTCTCATCAAGAGCGCCATTGTCGTTCCGAAGTGGGCACTGGCCGAGAGCGAGCGTGTGCGCTCGCTGATCATGGCGCACGAGCTCGAGCACCAAAGAGCTGGCGATCACCTTTTGAGCGCGCTGGCCATTGTCGCGACGGTAGCGCAGCCGTGGAATCCGGCGGTCTGGTGGATCGCGAGCCGCCTGCGGCTGGCGCTGGAAGTCGATTGCGATTCACGGGTGCTGAGGCGCGGATCGGATCCGCGAACCTATGGCCTGTTGTTGCTGGAAGCCGGGTCTCGCGCGGCGGGCTGTCGTTTGCCGACGCCGGCCTTGTCCCGGCCATTGTCGTCGCTGGAGGAACGGCTGCGAATCATTACCGCCGAGCGTCGGTCGGGAAGAACGCGTGCGGCACGTCTGGCGCTGGTGGCGGCGATACTGATCGCGACTGCCGCTTTCATACCTGAGCCTGGAGCACTGCATTGCCTGCTGGAGGGGTTGGGCTTTTAAGTTCAGGTGTCGGTCAACTACTAATAAACTAGTTGACAGAGTTCCAGGTCGAGGGTAGCTTCTACTAAAGAACTAGTAGGAGTTACCCTCGATGTCGTTTGGCCTGCCGCTGCTGGCGCTGCTGGTGCCCCACCAGGGTGTGAATGCGATCGTGTCAGCACGCCTGGCCACCCAGGCGCCGGTGCTCGCGGAATCGACGACTGCCGGACTGCGCGTGATGCGGGGAACCAAGGTCGCAGATCCACCTCGCATTGACGGACGACTCGATGAGGCGGTGTGGGCGACGGCGCCCGTCGCTACCGACTTCACCCAGAACTATCCGCAGGGTGGAGTGCCGGCGACGAGACGCACCGAAGCCCGGGTTCTCTTCGTTGGCGATGCGGTCTATGTCGGAATGCGCGCGTTCGACTCTCCAGACAGCATTGTGGCGCCCCTGATGCGACGCGACGCGAGGGCGAACTACGACATGCTGGAAGTGCTGTTCGACAGCTTCCACGACCGAAGGACGGCTTTCCACTTTGGCGTCAACCCAGCGGGCGTCAAGTTCGACATCTACCATTACGATGACGCCCAGACGGATATCAGCTGGGACGCGGTGTGGGATGTCGCGGTTTCGCGCGATTCGCTGGGCTGGTCGGCGGAATTCCGAATTCCGCTGTCACAACTGCGATACTCGGTGCCCGCCGGGCCGGCTACCTGGGGAGTCAATTTCTACCGCAACATCGGCCGCCGTCAGGAGTGGTCCAGCTGGGCCCCCATACCACAGAGCGAAGGACGCGAAGTGTCGCGCTTCGGCGAAATTAGGGAAATCGATTCACTCGTGCCGGCGCGGCGGCGGGAGATCACGCCATATGTCAGCGCCAGCATGACCCGCGCGCCGGGTAAAAGCGCAAATCCGTTCTTCCGGTCGAGCGACTTTGAGGGCGGCGCCGGGGTTGATGCCAAGCTCGGCGTGGGCAACGGGCTCACCTTCGATCTCACAGTTCACCCCGATTTCGGCCAGGTCGAAGCGGACCCCTCCGAGGTAAACATCTCCGGTTTCGAAACAACGTTCATGGAACGCCGGCCGTTCTTCGTCGAAAACGGAAAGTTGTTCGAGCTTTCGATCTACGACAGCCCCGACGAAATCCTGTTCTATCCGCGGCGAGTCGGGCGGGCGCCGCAGGTTAGCGCCGACTCGACAGCACTGTTCGCGCAAGAGCCTTCACAGACAACCATCGTCACCGCGGCGAAGCTGTCAGGCAAGACTAGCAACGGCCTGTCGGTTGGACTGCTCGAGGCGGTGACGGGCGCCGCGTCTGCCGATGTGATCGATACGCTCGGCAGACGACTGCGGCAACTCGTCGAGCCAGCGACCAGCTACGCCGTAGCGCGAGTGCAGAAGGATCTGCGCGCGGGAAAGAGCGCAATTGGAGCGATGGCGACCGCGGTCAACCGGTTCGACCTGAGCACGACCGCTTCCGAGCTGCACAAGGCGGCGTACGGCGCGGGGCTCGACTTCCGGCATCAGTTTGGCGGCGACGGCGGATCAACTTACGAAGTCTTCGGAGCGCTTTTCGCTGCAGCGGTGCATGGATCGGCGCACTCCATCGCTGAGACCCAGAGATCCTCAGCGCACTACTTTCAACGCCCAGATGCCGATCATCTCAGTTACGATACGACTCGAACGTCACTGATGGGCTTCGGTGCGCGCCTGCAGTTCGATCGAATGACGGGTCGACTTCGATACGGGAACGCTTTCTACACCCGCACACCTGGCTTCGATATCAACGACATCGGAATTCAAAAGGTCGCCGACTGGTCGGAGAATTTTACCTGGGTTGGAACGAGGCATGTGGCTCCAGGGGCCGTCTTCAACAACTGGAGCGTGTACGGCAACACCTGGTCGTGGTGGACATACGGCGGCGAGCGGACGTTCACGCAGGTCAACCTCGATCTTGAGGGTGAGCTGCGGAACTTCTGGGGGTCCTTTGTCCGAGTTGGGCGCCGTTTCCCGGCGCACACGCTGAGGCTGCGCGGCGGTCCTCTGTTCGCCGAAGAAGGAGGATGGGCCGTGTTCGGAAGCTTCTACTCGCCCCAGCAGAAAGCACTGAGGCTCAACGCTTCATACAGCCTGATGCGGTCGGACGCTCCGGGAAGCCGATCTCTCTCGTTTTCTCCTACGGTTCTCTGGCAGCCCCTCACCAATGCCACGCTCACCCTCGGCCCGACTTTCTCGCGCGATCGAAGCGACATCTTTTACGTCGCCCAGGCGAGCACCGATGCGAGCTCGCGTTACGTGCTTGGCGCGCTGGATCGGACGACGGCTGCAATGACGACGCGCCTGGATCTCGCATTCTCTCCCGTCTTGACCCTTCAGTTCTACGGACAGCCTTTCTTCTCCGCCGGCACGTACTCCGACTTCAAGGAAGTCACCGCACCGCGGGCGCCAAAATACGCCGACAGATTCCGCCGCTTCGATCCAACTCTGATGGATGGCGTCTACACCGATGATACCGATGGGAACGGCGTAGCTGACCTGGAGTTCTCCGATCCTTCATTCAACGTGAAAGAATTCCGCTCCAATGCCGTTCTGCGTTGGGAATATCGGCCAGGTTCTACTTTTTTCCTGGTCTGGTCACAGGGACGCCATTCCGATGCCGATCCCACGCGGTTCGCGCTATCGCGCGATGCATCCGTCTTGTTTCGAACAGTTCCCGAAAACGTGTTTCTGGTGAAGGTGACCAGATGGATGTCGTTTTGACAAAACGTTTACACAAAAAGGACCTCGTTCCATAAACCCTTTACGTAAGGAAGCTATCCAACAGTAGTCGGCGATTCAGCTACAGCCCACCAGCGGTGCGACCCGACGAAAGTGCAATCGCGAGTTTGATCGGAGATCAACGTCGTCCGCACTGATCTCCGGTTACTTCCGGAGAGGGTCGTATGCGTCAAAGTTGTGTTGGCGCGAGTGGGTCGAACTACTGCGTTCGACTCGTAGTCAACCGCGCGCGCATGTCAGTCGTGGCATTCCCTTTGAGCTTGATGCTCGGCTACGCGCAACCAGCAGCCGCGGCAAGCGATTTACAGCTGGATGGTTACACGGGACACGAGGCCAGTTTCCAGCCGGGTCCTGGCGTGCCGACGAGCGTCGGAGCAGTTCGCGGGGCGATGATCGAATCCGCGCCACCATTGCCTGCCGCGCCACGCATGTACTCGGAGAAGTACTGGTCGGCGTTTGCGGACGTAGACCTGAACACATTGCGCGATTACGCGCGGTCCGATCCCGAGGCACGCTTCGCCGAAGCGATGAGACTTCTGGCGATGGGCAGATACGAGAGTGCGGAGCGGGACCTTTTGGCCGCCAGTCAGCAGGTTACGGATATCAGTGTCGCGGTCGCATCCCAGGTCATGCTCGCTTCAACCCTGCGTTATCAGCACAGATGGTCGGAGCTGCGCGATCTCTCGCTGACCTCTCGCCTCAGCGCGCTGGACAGGGCCATCACCAACGATCTCGAGCGCTGGGGCAAGGCCTTCGCGGGCGCGCCGAATGAGCACACAAGCTACCCCGATAAGCCTGTAGTGCTGCCGTTGCGGATGACTGCCGTCGGCACGCCGACGATTCATGTTCGGATAAACGGAAAAGAGTACGAGTTCTGGCTCGATACCGGCTCGAGCATGACGGTCATAAGCTCGGCGGTCGCAGCCGACGCAAAAATCGCCGAGTTCTCGCCGGATGTTCTGACCGTCAAGACGTTCGCGGGATCCGCTCCGGTGAAAGCCGCAATTGCGAACAAAATCGAGATCGGATCGATCGTCATCACCGATTCCCCGGTGGTGATAATCGATGCTTCCCTGATGTATCTGCGCTCGTCCGCCGAGGGAGTTGCATCCCGAGGGATGGTTGTCGACGGAATAATCGGCTGGGATACGATTCGACAGTTCGATCTGATGATGAATTACGGCGCAGGAAAGATCATCCTCAGGGAGCCGAAGGCCCGTGATTTCCTCGATGGCAGGGAGCAAAGCCTTTACTGGCTCGGCAGGCCGCTGGTAGAAGTCAGCACAAAGTCAGGCGACAAATTTCATTTGACCCTCGATACCGGAGCTCAGGCGAGCTTTCTCAACGCGACTGTCCTCGAGAAGATCGGCGTAGGCGCCCGGAGCGCCGGGGCCCGAGTTTACGGGATCGCGCGCACTGGCCGGGAGACCAGCCGTGTAGTGCCGCTGCTGGCGCTGAACATAGCGGGTAAGCATGTCGCACTCGAGAACGTGCTCGTGTACGGGCCAGTGACCTCCGGCCTCATTAACTGTGATGGCATTCTCGGCAGCGATGTGGCGGCATTTGGAACGATCCACATCGACGCCACGAACGGTGTGTTCTCGGTGGGCTTGTCAGGTATGAGCGAGGACGCGGCTGAATAGCGGCGTGTCCACGTTTCCGCCGGTTAAGACGATGGCGGTTTTCCTGTCTTGCATCGATTCCTTTTCCTGAAGCAGAGCGGCGAGGGCGGCAGCGCCGCCGCCCTCGGCGGTGTTGTGGGTGTCGGCGAACAGGGCGCGCATGGCGGCTTCAACCTCGTCGTCGCTGACCTGGACGACACGTTCGGCGCCCTCCCTCGCAATCGCCAGCGCGATTGGGTCGGGTGTTCTGCACGCCATTCCGTCGGCGATGCGGGTGGTCGATTCATGGGAGATCACGCGCCCTTCGCGATATGAAAGCGCGAACGCCGGCGCAGCGCGGGAAACCACGGCTACGACTCGAGTATGGAGTCCAAGAGCGTTTCGTGCCGCGATGACGCCGCATAAACCGCTCCCCAGCCCGACTGGTACGTAGATGGTGTCGAGATCAGGCACGGCGCGGAGCAACTCGAGCGCGTAGGTACCGACTCCGCGGACGAGGAGAGGGTGAAAATTTGGAAACCGATGCCAGCCGCGCTGGCCGGCGATCTGATCAGCGAGCTCCGACGCCGCCTGAAAGTCATGTCCCTGTTCGATCACTTCGACGCCAAGAGCCCGCATGGCGGCATTTTTTTCGGTGCTGTTGTCGATCGGCACAACCACGGCTGCCGGTATCCCGAAGTGGCGCGCGGCAAAGCCGACTGACTGGCCGTGATTGCCCCGCGTCGAGGAGATCATTCCGGCCGGCTTCTCACCGTTCCGGCAAAGGGCGTCAACGTAGACCAGTCCGCCCCGCACCTTGAACGCGCCAGCGGGTGTGTGATTCTCGTGCTTTACCCAGACGGTAGTCCCGGCCCGAGCGTTCAACAGCGGCCACTGGTACTGGGGAGTCGGTGGCATCGAGCGGTAAATGAGAGCAGCCGCCGACTCGAGATCCGCCAAGGAAGGAAGTTCGTCCAATGTCGTTGACCGTACGAAACAGAATTTCAAACCCTGCCGTAAGGTAAGGTTGTCCCAATCACACAACCCGTCCAGTCCCAAAGGTTCGATGCGCATACTACATCCGCGAATTCTTTCTTTTTTCGCGCTCGCTTCGCTGTTCACCGCTGCTCGAAGCGGTGCCCAGGCCACTCAAACCAGCTCGGCTCCGCTTCCGGTCGCTGCAGCCGCGCCGGTTACGGGATCGATCAGCGTTGACGGCAAGCTGGATGAAGCCGCCTGGTCCCGAGCGACGCCGATTACCGAATTCCGGCAGCAGCAGCCGCGCGAGGGCGCGCCGGCGAGCGAGCGAACAGAGGTCAGAGTGCTCTACGATGAGCGCGCTCTTTATATAGGCGCCCGGATGTACGACAGCCTGGGCAAGCGCGGCATAATAGCGCCGGTCTCCAGACGCGACCAACTCCTCGACTCAAATGGAAACAACGGGTCCTTCAACTCACTGACAACAGACAAGCTGGTCGTCATCCTGGACCCGTATCACAACAAGATCGATCAGGCGTGGTTCGAGGTGAATCCGGCGGGCGTGCGCGGTGATCAGTTCAATGGCGATCCGTCCTGGGATCCGATCTGGGAAGCAGAGACGCACGTGGACTCTCTCGGCTGGACCGCCGAGATGCGGATTCCTTATTCCCAGCTACGCTTTTCCCGGGACAGTCTCCAGAACTGGGGCATGCAGATCTTGCGCTACACCGATCGACGACACGAGCAGGACATGTGGTCATTCCGCAAACTCAACGAGGCGGGTGGTCCGGCGTATTACGGATCGTTGACGGGTCTCACAATCGGATCGCAGCCCCGCCAGCTGGAGATTCTGCCCTACGTCGAGTCCCGGGAGCAGTTCAAGTACAGCACTCCGGGCGATCCGTATCACAGCACCAGCTATGGTCACACCAGCGCCGGCGCGGACATCAAGTATCTACTGACTCCCAGTCTCGCTCTCGACGCCACGATCAACCCCGATTTCGGCCAGGTCGAGGTGGATCCGGCGACGATCAATCTTTCGGCATACGAGACCTACTATCAGGAGAAGCGTCCTTTCTTCGTCGCCGGCAACAATGCTTTCGACTTCGGCAACTTCAATTGCTTTTTCTGCAGCAATACATCGAGCCTGGATTTCTTCTACTCGCGGCGGATTGGCAGGCCGCCTCAGCTCAATGGATACGTCAGTGATCTGGCTGATTTCGCCGATACGCCGGACAACACGATGATTATCGGTGCCGCCAAGATCACCGGGCGCACGAGCGGTGGCTACACCGTCGGATTGCTGGACGCCGTCACCAATCGCGAAACAGCCCGGTACATGACAGGTGGCTCGGAGCTGACGCAGCAGGTCGAGCCGCTCACCAACTACTTCGTGGGCCGGGTGAAAAAAGACCTTAATCAGGGCTCAACGACGATTGGCGTGGGTTTCACATCCACACTGCGGCAGCTGAACGACAGCGTGGTCAGCGACAAGCTGCGCAGTCATGCCGAAGCAGGCGGGATGGACTGGAACCACAGATGGTCACAACGCCGCTATTCGTGGATCGGATCCTTTCTCGTCTCGGATGTTGCCGGGTCGACGTCGGTGATCGACGCGACGCAGCAGTCCAGCGCGCACTATTTCCAGCGCCCCGATCGCAAGGTCACCACGGACGGGCTATTCGACGCGAGCTACAATCCGAACGCGAATTCGCTGCAGGGTTACGGATTCTATACGCGTCTGGCGAAGGACAACGGCGACTGGCTCTGGGAGACAGCGCAGAACTGGCGCAGCCCGGGCTTCGAGGTCAACGATCTCTCCTTCCTCGGACAAGCCGACTACAAGTGGATGAATGCGAACATCGGGCACCAGTGGTCGACCCCTGGATCATGGTACCGGAGCGTCATCTGGCTTGCCGGTGCGCAGCAGAGATTCAATTATGATGGCGATCGCACGGACGCGCAGGCGCAGGCGTACTACGAGAACATGTTTCTCAACTACTGGAAGGTCCGGAGCTTTGCTATCTATCACCCGACCGTGCTGGACGATCAGCTGACCCGCGGCGGACCGGTGGTGATGCGAACGGGCTACAAGTTCGGGATGCTCGAGATCTCCAGTGACGCGCGGCAGCGTGCCGTCGCCGACTTCACGATTCAGGTCGGCCGGGGAATCAACTCGGATACGCACACACTGATACTGCAGCCTGGCCTGGCGCTCAAGCCGTCGACCAACGTCTTCATCAGCCTCTCGCCAACCTTCGTCGCCGATGAGGATGCGGCCCAGTACGTGGAGACGATTGCCGATCCCACCGCGACTTCGTTCTACGGGAATCGTTACGTGTTCGCGTTCATAAAGACGCGCACGGTCTCGCTGGACACGAGAGTGAACTGGACCTTCAATCCGAATCTGACGCTTCAGCTGTTCGCCCAGCCGTTCATCGCCAGCGGCGCGTATTCAGCGTTCCGGGAATTCGCTGCACCGCGCACGTATCACAAGGTGATCTACGGCAAGGACGTTGGCACGATCACCCGTACCCCGGCGACGGCCACTGCGGATGCCCAGTACACGGTCGATCCCGATGGTGCAGGCCCGGCGGCGTCCTTCAGCTTCACCGATCCGGATTTCACTTTCCGCTCCCTGATTGGCAACGCTGTACTGCGGTGGGAATATCGTCCCGGCTCTACCATGTTCTTCGTCTGGACCCAGAGTCGCACCGGAAACGATCCAACCGGGAACTTCGACTTCGCAGCGCAGCGGAGTGCGATCTTCCGCGATCGGCCGACCAACGTATTTCAGGTCAAGGTCAACTACTGGATTGGCCGGTAACGCCGTGTGAGATGGCGCCGGCGAGTCCGGTGCCATCTTTTTCGGCGCGCTCATAGACAATCGCGGCGGCCGCCACATCCTCGATCGCGACGCCGGTGCTGTCGAAGATGACAATCTCCCTGTCATCACGGCGGCCGGCGACAATACCCGCGACGACCTGATCGAGTGAAGCACGAACGTCCTGGCGGCGCATCACGCCGGCGTCGAGCGCGTGGTGCAAGTCACCGATTCGACAGCACTGATCGAGATCATCGACAATGACCGTGCCCGCCCGGAGAAGCGCGGGGGCTATTTCCTGCTTGTGCTCGTTGTCGGCGCCGACGGCGGCGATGAATGTGCCCTCGTTGACATCTCCCACATCCAGAAACGCGCTGCGGGACGTTGTTAACGTCACCACGATTTCGCTGGCAAGGGTTGCTTCTCCAAGGCTGTCGGCAACCGTCACCTCGAGCTGGTGCGCCTCCCACAGCTCGTGAGCCAGTTTTTCGGCGGCGTCGCGGTTGGAGTCGAACAGTATTACTCGTCGAATGGGGCGCACGACACAGAGCGCCGAAGCGTGGGCGCGAGCCTGAATGCCGCAGCCTATAATCGCTACTGAAGATGCCCCAGGTAGTGCGAGATACCTGGCGGCGACGGCCGAAGCCGCGGCCGTACGGGCGGCGGTGAGCGTGCTGGAATCCATGCAAGCGAGCGGAACCCCAGACGCAGCGTCGAACAAAACGACGAGGCCCTGAATGGTTGGCAGTCCCCGGATCCTGGGATTTTCGGGGAAGTTGGCGTTGATCTTGGCGGCCGCGTACGCGCGCGAGAGCTGCACCACGCCGAGCTTGGCGTGCAGGCCTCCGCCGGTCAGCTCCAACCCCGCCACGGAGCTTCGGGCCAGCCTCCCCTCGCCACGAGCGCGGAAAGCCTTCTCGATTTCCGCGATGCATGATTCGATATCGAGGAGGCGGGTAACGTCGTCGCTGCCAAGTACGAGCATGCACGAGCTCCAGCAAGACCTGGTGGTCATTCGATGATAGATGCCAACTGTCGCGCGCGCCAGACGCAGGGGCAATCCGGTCACTGACCTTGTTGGCACAGGTCCGGAATCCGAACTT
>DASYIM010000212.1:0-8117 GCA_035997625.1 Gemmatimonadaceae bacterium | reverse complement strand
GCTTCGGTATTCGATGTGCCAGCGAGCCGAAGCGATCTATACGCCGCGGTCCTACTAGCCCGCCGCCGCCTCCGGCACCGTCCCAAATCTCCGCTCGCGCGAATGGAACTCGTTCACCGCGCTCTGTAGATCAGTGGCTGTGAAATCCGGCCACCGGCGATCGGTGAAGTAAAGCTCCGCGTAAGCGCATTCCCAAAGCAGGAAGTCGCTGAGCCGCTGCTCACCGCCTGTCCTGATGAGAAGATCGACGTCGCGACACTCGCCATCCCAGTGATCGACGTTGCCCATCGCACGTGAGAGCGCGTCGCGCGTCATCCGCTCGTGGCCGCGTAGCGACTCGGCGGCCCTTACCAGCGCGTCCCGCGACGAGTAATCGACCGCAATGCGCAAATCGAGGCGCGTGCCGTGTCGAGTCGCTTCCTCGGCGGTCTTGATCGCGCGAAGAAGCTCGGGGGGTATGCGATCACGGCGACCGATGATCCGCATCCGCACGTCATTGGTGACGCAGCGGTCCGTCTCGGCCACCAGGTAGCGGCGGAAAAGACGCATCAGCAGTGCGACCTCACGCGAAGGACGCGCCCAGTTGTCGGCCGAGAAAGCGTACAGAGTCAACATGCCGATGCCACAATCCGGCGCGGCTTCCACGATTTTTCGCACGACCCTGGCGCCAGCTATGTGACCCGCGGTGCGCGGGCGCCCGCGAGCGTTTGCCCAGCGGCCGTTGCCATCCATTATGATCGCGACGTGGATTCCCCGCTCCGCGGCCGTCGGCTGCGGAGTTCGAGCATGTGCATGCTTCACTGAATGGTGGGTGTGCGACACCAGGTTAGCGCTCCCGCGTGGCGCGAATGAGCGCCTCCATATGGTCGAGGTAACGCTCGAGCGCGCGCCGTCCGGCGGATGTCAGCCGGTATTCTGTCTTCGGCATCCGACCCTCGAACGACTTGGTGCAGGTGATGTACTCTGCTTCCTCCAGCTTGCGTGCGTGCACGCTGAGGTTGCCATCGGTCGTCTTCATCAGCTTCTTGAGGTCACTGAAGCTCAGCGAATCGTTGACGGCCAGAGCGCTCACGATGCCGAGACGGAGGCGCTCGTGTATGAGGCGGTCGAGCGCATCGGCCCGCATGGACGCCGGCGCTCCGTCGGATTTTCCACGCACGGTGCGCAAGTCGCCTACGCTGGGACGACGATCGTCGCGAGCGGTGCCGTGCTTAGCCACCGTGCCTCACCGCGATCGGGACGCCAAACGCGATGTGGAGCCCGCCAAACGCGGCCGCCATGATCCAGTCATTCCAGGTCGCGGGCGTGAACATCGCCAACGTGCCGGCGAGCATGAAGCAAAAACCCATCACGGGAACGATTCTCACCGAAAAGGCGCCGCCCGCGACGACAGCGGTGCCGTAGAGCAGCAGCCACATCCCGGGAATGGCCTCGACGAGACCCGCCCGATAGAGAACGACGGTAAGAAGCGCGCCGACGAACATGGGTGGTGAAAAACTCAAAACGAATTTGCGGCCCGGCCCCGAGAGAAGAGGCACGTGAGCGCGGCGTGCCTTGCGGACGATCGCCCAAAGCATCACGCACGGCGCGAGGACAGCGGCAACCATCCAGGTGTAAATCGACGCGAGCACCGAGTGCTGAGCCGACGCGACTGTAGCTGCGATTGCGGCGATGACACCAACGGCAACCATTCCCCACCCCGATACCGCCGTGAAGGCGCCGGCGGCCTCCATGGTGTCGCGGATGAAGCGTAGGTTGTCCATTGCGCGCGCGTGGAGCGCGGGCGGTTCTGCGGACGGGGCGCGATGTAGAGGCGTAACCGAGGCCATGGATCGAAGTTAGCCGTGCAGTTGATGACTGTCAAGTACTTTGCAGTGTAAAGCGCGGCGCCTGTGGACGCGACGCTCATGGGCTTGAACTCCCCAGACTTCGGTTAGTTCCTAACGCAGGGCGATCGGACCCGGCAGTGGATCGCTGGCAGGAAAGCTCTGCTCCACCATCTTGTCCAAGCGGCGCTCGTCGATCGCGCTGGCCAGCAATTCGACCAGCTTGGCGCAGAAAGCCGGTAGGTCGTCGGGTTTGCGGCTGGTGAGGAGCTTCTGATCAAGCTGAACCTGCTTGTCCACCCAGGCGCCACCCGCGTTCTTGACGTCGGTTTGGAGGCTCGGCCAGGAGGTGATAGTGCGGCCACGAACTACGTCGGCCTCCACCAGCAGCCAGGGACCATGACAGATAGCCGCAACCGGCTTGTCCAGCTCCATGAAGGAACGCACGAAATTCACTGCATCCTTGTTTGTCCGCAGTTTGTCCGGATTCTTGACCCCACCGGGAAGAACCAGCGCATCAAAGTCGCGCGGACTGGCGCTGGCCACTTCGAGATCGACATGGTATTTCTCGCCGTTCGCGTCGTGATTCACCGACTGGATGTCGCCCGGATGGTCGGAGACGAGAAGAACATCAGCCCCCGCCTGCTTGAGCGCGTTCCACGGAGCAGCGAGCTCCACCTGTTCCACGCCGTCGGTAGCGAGGAAAGCGACTTTACGTCCTGTCAGCTGGCTGGCCATAACTATCTCCGGGTGAAATCCGCGAACTGTAAGACCAGAAATCAGTCAGAAAATGTGCCAGGGAATCAGAGCGGCCAGCCACCTGTTTCGCGACGCGTTCGGCAGCATATTTCGACGTGACAATCGTCCAGCTTTTCGGTCATGAGCAGCTTCGTGAGCGGCTTTCCGCCAGCATCCGGTCGGGACGATTGCCGTCGAGTCTGCTGCTCCAGGGACCCCGCGGTGTCGGCAAGCAGCGCCTGGCAATTTCGATCGCCCAGGAGCTCCTCTGCAGTAACGAAGCGAGCGCGCCGTGCGGAAAATGCGCCAGCTGCCGTTATGTCAATGCGCTCACGCATCCGGATTTGCTCTGGGTTTTTCCACGGCCGCGACTCAAGGACTCCGATCCTGATCTCGACCAGGTGCGGGTCGATTACGCTGAGGCGATCGCCGAACGGTCGGAGGAAGGCGGGCTTTATCCGTCCCCGTCCGGATCGGAAGGGATTTACGTTGCCACGGTACGCTACCTGGTCCAGCGCGCGGTCATCGCTCCGGCGATAGGCCGGCGAAAAGTCATTGTTGTCGGCGACGCGGAGCGGATGGTTCCGCAGGAAGGATCGGATATGGCAGCGAACGCTTTCCTCAAGCTGCTCGAGGAGCCGCCGGCCGATACAACCATCATCCTCACGTCGAGCGAGCCGGGTGCCCTCCTTCCCACCATTCGCTCCCGGGTAGTGACGGTCAGAGTACCTCTCGTTAACGACAAAGCCGTTCGCGCATTCGTCGAGGATCCCATTGTCAGGAAAGCATTGGACAAGAATGGCAAAGGGACCGTCGCCGAGCGCGTTCGCGCCGCCGCCGGAGCGCCCGGCACCTTGTTCACCGGCGACGCCGGGGCCCGGGCGATCGTCAATGCACGCAGAATGATCGACGCTGCGACGTCGGCGCGAGGATCAGCGATCCATTCGACTGCGCTCTCGCAGGGGGTTGCCGGCGCGCGGGGCGGTTTCGCCGACACGCTCGAGGCACTCGTTGGCCTTCTCGGCGAGCGAGTCCGGGACGCGCTCCACCGCAATGACCCGGACGCTGCTGCGTCGGCCGGCAAGGCGGTCGATTTTGTGCTGAAGGCGCTGACACAGACTGAAACGAACGTCAACCCGCAGCTCATTACTTCCAGGCTTCTCCGCGACCTGTCGGCAACTCTGAAATGAGCGAGCTCACTCATCTCGACTCCGACGGCCGGGCCCGAATGGTAAATGTCGGCGCCAAAGCGGAAACGACGAGAACGGCGCGCGCCGAGGGGTCCATTTCGATGATGAAGGAGACTCTCACCGCAATTACCGCGAACGCGCTGCCAAAGGGCGACGTCATCGCCACGGCGAGGATCGCGGGCGTCATGGCAGCGAAGCGCACCTCGGATCTGATACCCCTCTGCCACCCAATTGCACTGACCGATGCGGGTGTGGATGTGGAAGTCGATGGGTCACTTCCCGGGTTGCGCGTGACCGCCTGGGCATCGACGCAAGGGCGGACCGGCGTCGAGATGGAGGCGCTGACCGCCGCCAGCGTTGCGCTGCTAACGATCTACGACATGGCAAAGGCACTCGATCGCGGAATGGAGATTTCCGGTGTGCATCTGCTGGAAAAGCGTGGCGGCAAGAGCGGAGACTGGAAGCGGGACTAGCTCTTTCGGTAAGGCTCCATGTGAACGAGCACGCTCACCACGCTCGGGATCTCTTCGCGAATCGTATACTTCACAGTGGCAGCGATCTCGTGGGCTTCCTCGAGTGACATTGTCGGGTCCGCCTGGACGTGGAGGTCGACGAAAAAGCCCAGTCCCGATCCGCGCACCTTCAGATTTTCAACGTGCCTGACTCCAGGCACTCGCAGCGCTGCCTGCAGCGCTTTCTCCTTCACCGCGCGATCCGGCGCTTCGTCCATCAGCCCCGCAATGGCTGGGCGAAGTGTTCGCACGCCGTTGACGGAGACCACCACCGCCGCGGCGAGCGCCGCCCAATCGTCGGCCGCTTCCCAGCCGGTGCCGCCGATCAGCGCGATGCTGATTCCGATAAATGCCGCCAGGGAGCTGATCGCGTCCGCGCGGTGATGCCACGCGTCTGCGGCTATGACCGTACTGCCCACTTCCGCGCCGACCCGCGAGACGCGTCGATACATCGCTTCCTTGAGGACGATGACTCCCGCCGCGACGAACAGTGTGAACGGCGCGGGCAGATGATGGGGCGTCACGATTTCGCGGATCGCCATGATCGAGATCCCGATCGCCGCGCCGATCAGCATCAGTGAAACGATCGCCGCCGAGAGAAACTCCGCCTTGCCGTGACCATACGGATGGTCTTCATCCGCGGGACGAGTGGCGATGCTCAGCCCCATCCAGACTATCAGCGACGAAAAAATGTCGGCGGATGATTCGATCGCGTCGGCCACCAGGGCGTTGGCGTGACCGACGATTCCCGCAATGAGCTTGACCAGCACGAGCAGGGCGTTTACCAGCAGACCCGCCTGCGCCCAACGAATGCTACGACTTGCTCCGCTATTCACCGCGCGGGGTTGTTCTAGAGGTCGGCTTTCTCCAGTCGCATTGCCGCCTCATTGATGCGCGAAGCATACGCCTCCGCGTCTTCGCCGGGGACTCGCCGGGGGATGACGAATGCGGGGCTCTCCGGCTGATCCGAAAAGGGAGTGTTGACGAAGAGGTCACCGCCGCGCGCAACCACTGTTGCCTCGAAGCGATCGATCGCGGTCACCAGATCGTCGAGCTGGCCGCTGGTTTCGCGTCCGGTGAGAAGCACGCCCTTTTGAAGAAGGCGACCCGCGAGCTCTATGCTCGCAGCGTCCCGCTCTTCGCGCCTATGGGGATCGAGCGCTTCCTGCTGCTCCTCGAAGGATTCCTCTCTCACACCGCCTCCACTTTTTTCGGGTTACCGCAGTTTATCTGCAAGTCCCGTGATCACGGCGTGAAAGCTGCGACATTCTAGTCACTCCGTCGAGGGCACACACGATGTCGCGGGCGTTCGTAAAAGAAGATGCAGGCGCGTGGGGCGATCCGGGGAAACGGTACTCGCTGCCGCAGCGCGACGATCCATCGTACGATCAGGCGGCGGCCGAGGCGCTGCTCGAGGGCGCCCGCGACGGCGACACCGGCAGCGCCGAAAGCGCCACCGGATACTACTGGGGTGAAACGAAGCTTCGCCCATACGTCGAGATCATTCTGAAACGGGCCCAAACCGAGGGTGACGAGCGTCTGGCACAGCTTGCCGGGCGATTTCTTCGTTAGCTCGGCGGCGACAATGGTGCTCGCGCCCACTTGCCGACGCGTCAACGTCGCTGCTACATCCTACCGATGCGGAAGCAGTCCCTGATGCTCACTATCGGCGCGGCAGCCACACTCGCCAGCGGTGCGTGCGGCAATGATGATGACCGGACCGCCACGCGCATTCAGGTGATCGACTCCGCCTACTCGCAATCCTGGCAGCCGATGGAGGATACGGGGACCGTCTACCGCATCGCCGTCATCTCGCCGCTGGGGACCGACACGGTCCGCAATGTCATTCCGCCCGCGCCCATCGTCGTGGGCGACAGCCTGGTGATCGGCCTGCTCCAGCTATCCGAGGATTCGGCGACACCGCAGCGTCAGGTATTCAGACTGCGACTGGGTCAACACCGAGTCGAGACCACTCCACTCCCTGACGACGTCTGGGCGTCATACCAGGACGTGCTCGTTTCCCCTGACGGACGCTTCATCGCCTACGTCGGCGAAGACACCATGCCCTCCAATCCAGGGACTTATGGAATCGTGCGCGATCTCCGCACCGGAGCGATTGTCGTAAAGGGTCCAGGCGGTGGAGGCTGCGACTGCGACGAGGACTACAATCACGCCCGCTGGTTTGCTCCGGACAGCTTCGAGATCGCGGTTGCCCACCGCAACAGCAGCGGCGGCTGGCAGCGGTTCTCCGGCAAAGCATCGGCGAGCCGCGTCCACGTCGACACCCTCAGCGACGAGCCCGACTGGCATTGACGGATCCGAAGCGCGCTTTTCTCCGCCATACGCTGGCGACAATCGCATACCGCGCCGCGAAAGTGGAGCGATATGCACCGCCCGGGTTCGGAACTTTTCAGCTCGGGAAGAATGCCCGCACGCCGGTGGAGATCGTTGCGCATCTTGCCGACCTGTTCGATTGGGCGCTGAGCATGGCGAGCGGAAAATCGGAGTGGGTCCAGTCGAAGCCCGGCGCATGGCGGAAGGAAGTCGAGCGGTTTCATGCCTCGCTGCTCGCGTTCGATCGCTATCTGGCGTCTGACGCGTCGCTCGGAGTCACCCCGGAAGAGCTGTTTCAGGGTCCGGTTTCAGATGCGCTGACCCATATCGGCCAGATCGCCATTCTGAGACGGCAGGACAATTCCCCCGTGCGATCGGAAGTTTATGTGAAGGCCGACATTGCGCCGGGTCGGGTCGGCACCGACCAGCCAAAAAGTCCCTTCGAGTTTGACAGTCCTCCTGCGTCGAAGTAGAGATTCATCATGCAGAACCCGCAGACACCAGCGACCACGCCTCCCAGTCCGCCAGTCTTCGTGACGGTACCGTCGCAGAGTGGTGAGCCCGTCACCTTCGCCACCCCGCGGACCGCTCGCGACATCGCGGCGCTCAAGGCACGGCGGGAGGAATTGTCGACCCAGCTGGGTTCGGTCGATGGTAGGCGAAAGAAGCTCATGGAACAGCTCAGGCAGACCGGCGATCCGGTAGCGACCAAGGGCCTGCAGGATCGGCTCGCCCTGCTCGACGCTCGCGAGCTTCAGCTCGAAACCGATCTGGCGCAAACGGGGCAGCAGCTGTCGAGTGTGTCCGCCGGACTTCTGGCCAGTACCGCTGATCCTCCAATAGTCGGCGGACTGAGCGCGAGGCAGACGATGACCCTCTCGATCCTTTCCATAATCTTCGTGCTTTTTCCGATTTCGATGGGAATCGCGCGAGGTATCTGGAAACGGGCGACCAGACAGGGGCCGGCGCCGGCGGTCTTCGCCCAGACAGCCCAGCGTCTCGAGAGACTCGAGGAGTCTGTCGACGCCATCGCGATCGAAGTGGAGCGAATCTCGGAGGGGCAGCGCTTCGTGACCAAGCTGCTGTCGGAAGGCCACGCCACGCCAAAGCTGGTGACCGGCCAGCGCACCAGCGAGGCCGTCTAGCTCGCAGTGACGACGCTCGACAAAAAAAGAGCGCATCCTTTTCGGATGCGCTCTTTTTTTCTTGTAGCGGGCTCAGACCGCGGGCGGTCCTGCTCTGGTGTCCCCCTCGCTCAGTGTTTGCTGTCTGAGTGCCGCCGCGCCCATCAAGCCGCCCAGCCCCATCGATTCCACCGCGGTGCTCGGCACCAGCATCAGCGCGCCCTTCTCCTTGAGGCCCTCGTAGAGAATGTTCATCGCGCGAAGATGGAGCGCAGTCGGATTGTTCTGATATGACTTCGCCGCCTCGAAAAACAGATGCGCGATTTCCACCTCCGCCTGGCCAAGAATGATGCGGGCGGATTTCTCGCGCGAAGCCTGTGCCTCACGTGACAT
>DASYIM010000211.1:0-11288 GCA_035997625.1 Gemmatimonadaceae bacterium | reverse complement strand
GGTTCGGCAGTCAGATAGTCGGTGCCGCCGTCACCGCCGATGCTGTATTTGTCGACCTTGAAGGTTTGCGCGGCGGCGAGGTGTGGCCAGCTCAGGCTGACCGCTACAAGGACGGCTGGGATTGGAAGGGAGTATTTGGTCATGTGATGCTCGGATGAAGTGGCGGGACGAAATGACCTTAAATCCTCGCGCTTCTGCAGCCTCAACGATAGAGGCTACCGGCGATGGTGATGCCATTCACCGCGACCCGGTGCGGCGCTGTTCGAAGCTTGTCGGCCGCCGAGTCAGGGTCTTCGCTCGATCGTGAACGTGCCGGAGAGGTCATCGCAACAGGCAAAGATTCCGACGATCTCCCCCGCGACCAATTCGCCCTGCCCCCACCAAGTCGTCCAGTCATGATTGCCACCGACCAGGTGAATACCGGCTCGCCCACCACGATCGATAGTGCCGATGACTGAGCCGGTGTACTTCCAGGCAGAGGTCTCATTGGGGCAGATGAACTGCAGATCTGAGTACGTTCCGCCGAACGAATCGCCGCTGCCCTGCTGCAGTGTAAGGACGCCCGTGTAGCGGCAACCCGTGTAACCCCACGCCGGATCTCTCGTGATCGGTGCTGTCAGGTTGTAGACTCCGGCAATTATCGCCTCAGCGGACTGTCCGATCAATTTCACCGCATCAATCTCGTTCCACTCGTTGAGAGTCCGCTGGTCAAAGCTTAGCCGGACCACGTTGACCATCGCCGAGATGCCCGAGACCGGTATGGCGAGAACCCGGCGACAAGTTTGCTTCTCAGGGGCCGCGGTATACACAGTATGGTAGGTCCCCGCTCCGTCCTTTACCTCGACCTTCACGATCGAGCTCACCCCAAACACCTCGTGAATCCGGATCTCGATTGGACGCACGCTCTCTTTGAACTCCAGCTCCAGCCAATCCACACCGTTGGATTCAAGGGAGGCCCAGGCGCGAGGATCGTCGTCGCACCCGGCCGTGTTGGGCTGTCCGGTCGCCTGATAAGCACCCCAGTTGGTTGACGTGTACTCGGAGCTGGCTTTCGCGCTTGTCGCCCACTGCTCGCAAATGGCGCCGACCAGACAGGGCGGGATTGTTTCGACAGTAAGGCCAAATGACGCCGTGGCTGTCACGACACCGGCTCCCCACGCGTGCACCTCGAGACTGTAGGCGCCCGGAGGTGCTGAGCCATTCGCGTTGAGCGCGACAGTAGCACTCGTGACGAGGCCATTGTTCTGGACGTTGGAAATGAGGGCGGAGACGCCAGTCGGCACGCCAGTCACGGTCAGATTCAAAACGCCGATGGGACGGCGAGTGAGCGTCAGGGTCGCCGCGACGGTAGCAGAACCGCCCTGCACGATATTGGCGACGGACGGCGTGATCTGGAGAGTGCCGAATGCCGGTGTGGGCTCTTCGGGTTTGACAATTTTGTCGGTCCCGCATGCGACGCCGACTGCGGCACCCGCCAGCAGCATCAGCATCGGAGTTCGCTTCGTCATTTTCCATCTCCACGACAGGATCAGCAGTCACCTGGTCTAACCCTGTAGCGGAATCAGCGGGCAAATCGGCTCAGTAACAGAATGCGGCTTGTACTTGCCGCGGACCGAAGCGAGTATTTCTAACTCTTAAAGGAGGACCTTGACCTTCCTCCGCTTCTGGCAGCTCGGTGCTGTCACCGCTGTCGCGATCGCCCTCTCGGGATCCACTGCGCGTCTCACGGCACAGACCGGCATCATCCGCGGCAACGTCGTTCGCGCCGACTGGCCCGTTGGGCTGAGCGATGCCTACATCGAGGTGCGACCATCGGGTGCCGTGACTCGCACCGATGCGCGGGGCCTGTTCGTGATTCGCGATATCACCCCGGGCCAGGTGGAAGTGACAGTGCGTCGGGTCGGCTTCGCGCCGGCGGTTGTCGTGTTGCAGGTCGCGGCCCTCTCGGTCACGAAAATCGACATACCGCTTGCACCCGTCGCCGCTCCGCTCGATCCGCTCGTCACCTCCGCCACCCGAGACGAACGGAGCCTCAGCCGGGTGGCGGCGGCGGTGTCGGTGGCGGACACGTCGAGCATTCGCCGCGGCCGGACGGTCGGGCTCAATGAAACTCTTCGGATGATGCCGGGCGTGCAGGTGGCTTCACGCTATGGTGGGATGGAGGATGTGAGTATCGGCATCCGGGGCTCGGCGGCACGCGGGCGTCAGGCGGTGCGCGGCGTCGCGGTGCTGCTGGACGGAATCCCGCTCACCGAATCGGATGGAGTGGCGCGACTCGACCTCATCGAGCTCACGGCGTCGCGACAGGTCGAAGCCGTTCGCGGTCCGGTGTCAGCCCTCTACGCCGGCTCGGCCAACGGCGTGGTGAACGTGGTGTCGCGCAGCGGACGGGACAGCCGCGGCATTTCGGTTGGCGCCCTGCGTGGTGCGTTCGGACTCGAGAAGTACGACGGCTACGCGGGCGGCCTGTTCGCGAACGGGCGGGGGAGCGGATTCGCCTCGGCTTCGTACACGGCGGCGGATGGATATCGCTCGCACAGTGACGGCGAAGTTTTCCGGACGCAGATCGCATTCGACTACGTGGCCACGCCTGGAACACGGATCGCCATCCAGGCCAACGGCTCGCGTCTCGACTTGCGGCTTCCCGGATCTCTGAGCCAGCAACAGTTCGATACCGATCCCGATGGAGCGTCTCCAAGCGCGGTGACGTTCGCACTGGGACGCGGCGACAATCGCTATCGTGCCGGCGCGCGTTTCGAGCAGGTAGTCGGTAACGCGGTCGCGAGCGGGCACTTCTTCTACGGCGGGCGCACCCTGGATTTTCCCACGACGATACGCTTTGTCGACGGGAACTTCCATCGGATTCAGGGCGGGGGGCGCCTCCGTGCCGACCGCGTTGCTGGCCCGTTCCTCGATGCGACTGTCGGATTCGACTACGACAACATCTTCGGCGCGGATCAGCGGTGGCAGAACAATGCCGGCGCGCGTGGCCCGCTCGACGACGATGGATATTTCTGGGTTCCGAACCTCGGCCTCTACTCCCAGATCGAGTGGCGGGGCGGCGAGATGATCGGCGGAACTCTCGGCGTGCGCTACGACCGCGTCACGTACCGCTTCGAGAGCTATATGCAGAATCTCATCCCAAAACAGCAGACAACGTTCGACCAGCTCTCGCCAAAATTGTCCGCCGTATGGAGACGTGACTCCGCGACGGCGCTTTACGCGTCGGTGGGCCGGGGTTTCGAGGTCCCTGCTATCGGCGAAATCTCTCCGAACCCGGGTGCCCAGCTCCAGTCGGTGGGCCCGAAGTCGCTTTGGAACTACGAACTTGGCGCGCATGTGGTGGGCGGTCGCGCGCGATTCGATGGGTCAGTCTTCTACGCCGATGTTCGAGGGGAGTTTATCCCACGCTCGCTCGACAACATCAGCCGTCCCGAGAACGCCAGTCGTTCGCGGAACATCGGCGTCGAGCTGGCCGTAAGCGCACGACCCATGAGCCGAGTCGAGCTTGCGTCCAGTTACACGTTCCTGGATCTGCGACTGCAGGACTACACCTCGTCCGTTCTCGATGCCAGCGGAATTTTTCAGGAAGTCGATTTCGCCGGCAAACTTCTTCCGGGGGTACCGAGGCACCGACTGACGGGTGAGGCCCGCGTCAGTCCCCTGAGTGCCCTGGACCTCGGCGTGCAAATCGAGTGGCAGAGTCTTGTCTACGTCGAGACCAGCAATGCCGACGCAGGCATCTGGTACTTCCGGCCACAGCCGGGCGCTGCTTTGCAACAGGTTGCTTTTCGCGATGTACCGGCGCGCACTGTCGCCCACCTCAACGCCGCCTGGCGATTGGGCCAGGCGACGCTTTTCGGCAATATCGAAAATCTGTTCCGCCTTCGGTATGCGGGCAGTGTCGCGGCCAACGAAGCCGCCGGACGCTTTTACGAAACGGGATCACCGGCATCGGTCTCCATCGGACTCAGGCTCACCGCGTGGGCGAACTCAGACGCGAGGCCGTGATTGAGGTGGGTTCGAGTCAGAATGGGCAGTTCCCCGGCGCCGCCTCATCAATACGCCCCGGAGCACCGGCGGGAAGGAAGGAGCTCGCCACCATGGTTTCGTCAACCGTTCCTTCGTTGCGCGCGATGTGGACTACTCCTCCTTCCTCAACGAAGACGGTGCCGGCGGTGTAACGCTGTCCGGTGCAGCTCGGATCGTTCTCATGGTATAGCGTTATGGCTCCGGTTTTCACCACCACCAGAACCGGACCGGGATGAGAGTGCCAACCTGAATGCCCACCGGCTGCTATAGCCAAATTGGTGACCAGAATGTCGGAGTTGTCCTTGGACTTGAGATCGACATTATAACCATCCGATCTGGATTTGATATGGAACGCGCCAATGTTGCCGCGTCCGACCGTCGCGCCCGTAAAACCGACGGCGGCAGTGAAGCTCGGCCCACCGATCCCCGCGCTTGAAAGCTCTCTCGGTGTTGTCGTGTCCTTGCATGCGAGCGCTCCCGCGGCGGTGACCGCCACCACCACCAGCACTCGATGCGGGCGAAGCGATGCTGCGAACATCATGTGACCTCCCTGGTGAATGCGTCTACTTGTGCAGCGGAATCCGCGGACGAACCGGCTCACCAGGTGACCTGGCCATGTGAGATTGCTGGCTCTCCAGACGTGTCTCTGTTACCATCTTCCGGAGACATCACCCTCTCCCGGTTCTCTAAATGATCCGGACCTCCGATCCAGGCTATTGGGCGGAGCTATTTAACGCGTTCGATACGCTGGTGGTGCTGGATGCCGGCGAACGAGCCGCGCGGCTCGCCGTTATCGGCGAGAGCGACCCGGATGGGAGACGTGTGCTCGAGGATCTACTCGAAGCAGACTCGAGCTCACCATCGAGCCTCAGCGACATCGACGGGATATTCGGCGCCGAGCCGCCGGGGTCTGATCGGAGCGCAAACCGCGACGTTCTGATGCTCGTGGGCAAGACGGTCGCGCACTTCCGCATCATCGAGCCGCTCGCAGCCGGCGGCATGGGCGTCGTGTATCGAGCGATCGACACGCGTCTTCGCCGCCCCGTCGCAATCAAGTTTCCCCTGCCGGGACAACACGTCGATGGTCAGGTTCGTGAGCGGTTTCTGCGCGAGGCGCGCGCCGCCAGCGCACTCGATCATCCCAACATCTGCGGGATTTATGAAGCTGGTGAGACGGAGACCGGGCAGCTTTTCTTCGCCATGCCGTTGTATGAGGGCGAGACGCTCAAGGCGCGCATTGCGCGCGTCGGCCCACTCCCGATTGCCGATGCACTCGGCATCGCGCTGCAAATCGCACGCGCGCTGACTGCTGCTCATCGCGCCGGCATCGTTCACCGTGATCTGAAGCCGGCGAACGTGATCATCCTCGGCGACGGCGGAGTGAAGATCCTCGATTTCGGTGTCGCGAGGGTAGGCGATGCCACGCTCACCAGATCTCACGGAGCATTGGGTACGGTGTTCTACATGGCGCCCGAGCAGTTTCGCGGCAAGCAGCTCGACGGCCGCGCCGACCTCTGGGCCCTCGGCGTCCTGCTCTACGAGATGTTGACTGGGCGCCGCCCATTCGACGGCGAGCACGAGATCGCGGTCGTCCATGCGATCGTGGACTCCAATCCCGTTCGTCCGTCAGCGCTTCGACCTGAGATCTGGCCCGAGCTGGATGCTCTCGTATTGGAACTACTGGCAAAGCAGCCAGACAGGCGCCCCACTCGGGCCGACACCGTTGCGACCGAGTTGGCTGCGCTCGGATCAAAGTCGCCGCCGCCCCTCACGGTGCATCGGTGGCGTCCGACATACTCCACGTTTCCGAGTCGTCGTAGGCTGGTGTGGGCGGCGACATCCGCGCTGGTCATCGCAGGCGTAGTTATCACGGCATGGCGGCTCCAGGTGCGATCGGCGAGCGGAGCGACAGAGCCGCGCATCGTCGCCGTGCTACCGTTCGAGGATAGCAGCGCGAGCGCCGACACAGGTTATCTCGCCGTTGCGCTCGCAGACGAGATCGCGAGGCGGCTCTCGGGACTGAGGGCAGTCGCCGTGTCGGGTGAATGGGCCGCCGTGGAGTACCGCGGATCCGCGAAGCCGGCCGCGGACATCGCCAGCGAGATTGGTGCTGATGCGATCGTCCGCGTCAGCGCTCGACGTGCGGGTGACGAAGTGCTGCTCCAGATCGATTTGTTCGATATGACTCAGAACCAGCGGGTATGGACGCGCGAATATCGCGGCCCGGTCAGCGACGCGCTCGCGTTGCAGCGGAACGCGACCGATGGGGTAGCGTCGGCACTCAACCTTCAGGTGACACGCACCGAACGCGCCGCGCTCACGCGCGTTCCCACCGCAAGCCCGGAAGCGTACAACCTCTATCTGCGCGGCAGGGCAGCGCAGATGAGAGCCGCGCCCGGTAATCTCAGTCGGCCAAAGACTCTCAGTCAGTCGCAGCTGGAAAACCTTCATCGGGCGCAATCGTACTACGCGCGCGCACGGGACGCCGATCCCGGATTTGCCGCCGCGCGCGCGAGGCTTGCCCTTTTGCATCTCGCGCTCCGCCAAGAGGATGGATTGATCGCGCGCCGCGACCAGGCGCGAATCGAGGCGGAGGCTGCTCTTCGCCTTCAACCAGGGATCTCTGAAGCGCATGAGGCGCTCGCCTTGTACTGGTTGTCGCGGGACGAGCCGCTGCAGATGAATAGTGAATTGGGGTGGGCGCTGGCCGGCCGCCCGAACGCCTCTCACTTGCACTTCCTGCTTGGAAACAATCTCCGTCAGGTCGGCCGCTGGGAAGAGGCAGTGAGCGAGCTCGAACGCGCCAGCCGGCTCGACCCGCGCAACAAGCGTATTCATGCTACGGCAGCGGTGACGTACAGTCGCATGCGGCGGTACGATGAGGGGATCGCACACTGGGATCGCGTGATAGCCATCGACTCAGCCCGCGATCCATACCCGCAGATCATTCGCGGTCAGGCCTACCTCAGGCGCGGTAACGTCGACTCGCTCGAAGCAGGTGTCAGCCGCGTTCCATTGGGACTCGATCCCGGTGGAATGGTCACTTACACACATTACACGGTTCATCACATCAGGCGCCGCCATGCCGAAGCGCTCGCGTGCCTGGATAGCGCCCGGTTCGCAGTCAGTGCCGATTCGCTCCTGTATCGCCCGGTCGCGCTGCTGCGAGCGCAGACGCTCGAGCTGATGGGGGAGCCAGCGGCTGCCCGGTCGGCATACCAGGTCGCGAAAGCCTTTCTCGAGGACAGCGTGAAGGCGCACCCGAAGGAAGCGAGACTCCACGTCGCCCTCGGTCTCGCCTACGCCGGATTGCATCGGCGCATGGATGCGATGCGCGAAGCCCGCACTGCAACAGAGCTTGTACCTCTGTCAATCGACAGCCCCAACGCGACGGCGTTCATTGGAGGTGCGATCGAGGTCTATGCACAGCTCAGTGAGGCAGATTCGGCATTCGAGCTGATCGAGCTTCTGCTCTCGATGCCGGCCGGAAGGGAAATCTCCATTCCACTCCTCCGCCTCGACCCAGCCTTCGACAATCTGCGCAGCGACCCGCGGTTCGAAGCAGTGATCGCCCGCTTCTCCAAGACCTGAGAGCGGCGTGGCCAAGCCCGACATTACGGCGTTGCTCCACCGATGGGCGAAGGGTGATGCGGGCGCGCTCGATCAATTGATGCCCCTGGTGTACGAGCGCCTGCGACAGCTCGCGCGACAGCGGCTAGGGAGTGAGCCCGACGCATCGCTTAACACGACGGGGCTCGTGCACGAGGCATATTTGAAGCTGGTCGAGTCGCCCGCGACTCACGTGCAGGACCGCGGTCACTTCCTCGGTCTCGCGTCGCGCGTAATGCGCCATTTGCTGGTCGACCACGCCCGCACGCGAAAAGCAGTGAAGCGTGGGCTCGGTGTTGCCCCGCTCGAGCTCGACGAGGCGATCTGGATTTCGGATGACGCGGTCGAGCCCATCATCGAGCTGGATCGGGCGCTGCAGCGCCTCGCGTCGCTCGACGATCGACGCAGCCGGATTCTCGAGCTGCGCTACTTCGGCGGGTTGTCGCTCGAGGAGACAGCGGAGTCGCTCCACGTCTCGCTGGCGACCGTCAAGCGCGAGCTTCGCGCAGCACGTGCGTGGCTGGCCGTTGAGCTAAGGCGTGACGCGTCATGACTCAATGAGCGGAATGCGATTTACTCCTTTGTCTCGAGCTCATCCAGCCAGCTCTCGGCGGAGAGCCTCTCGCGGAATGGCCGCACGAGGCAAACGTCCTCGACCAGGATCTCGACCATCCGAACCATTCCGAACTGAAAATCATTGCTGACCAGGACGGCCGTCGGACCGAGGCGTGTTCTCTCGCCGAGCCACCGCAGCCAGGCCACCAGCACCCGTACGTCGGCAGGAGAAAAGTCGGGGATGGCGTCGCGAGCATCGATCAGCTCGGCGTATGCGAGGCCGGGCTCCTGGCGCTCCTCTTCGAGATGATCACGAATCTCTTCGAGTGTAATGGATCCTTCCGCCTTGGCGATGACGCGCCGGTGCTGATGATCGAACGTCGTGGTGATAGGCATGTCCGCCTCGGTGGGTAAACGCCGTGTGTAAACTGTGTAAAATCCTTCCACGATGGAAACACTGGCCGGCCTTTTCTGTCTAATCTGAGTCAAAGGAGCTCGCGTGATTCTGCAACGACGACAGTTTCGATACCTGCCTCTCCTCCTCGCCGCCCTGGCAGTGATTGCCTGCCGCCCCACAGAGGCGGAACAACGGTATGGCTTCATCGCGCGCCTCGGTAGCGACACGATCTCAGTGGAGAGCATAACCCGCGGCGGAAGCAAGGTCGTCGTCGACGGTGTGGATCGTTTCCCGCGCGTGCGCCGGCGGCACACCGAGATCGAGCTCGGCCCGGGAAGTACCATCCGACACCTCGTGATGGACATCCATACACCGTCGGAGCCGGCGAACCAGCGCGAGCGGCACGTGACCGCCGATGTGACGGCGGACTCCGTTCACATTCTCCAGACCGACGACGCGGGTAAGTTGCGACACAACTTTGCGACGAACGGCGCCGTTGCCATGGCCCACGTGCCGCAGATGTACAGTCTCTACGAGTTCTACTTCGACGCGGCATTCGCTCGTGCCGCAGCGCTGAAAAGAGTGGCGGGCGACACTGTGCAGCTGCGGCAGTTCTACATCGACCGGGAATTCGATCGGTTTCCTCTGCACCACGGAGTCGTTCGGCTTTTACCTGATAACAGGGCGGAGATTCAGCACGACTGGCTGTCCGGTACGGGCCAGGCGAAGTTCGATTCCACTGGCCGCATGTTGACCTATTCAGGTGCGCGCACCACGTATCTGGTGGACGTCACACGCCTCTCTTCGCAGCCCGATATACGAGCCGTCGCCGACAAGTGGGAAGCGCTCGAGGCAGCGAAAGGGGGCGTCAGCCAACTGAGTCCGCGAGACACCGTGCGGTCGAGCATCGGCGACGCATCGATCGCCATCGACTACAGCCGGCCACTGGCGCGCGGACGCGTTCTGCTCGGCAACGTTATTCCATACGACAGGGTGTGGAGGACCGGCGCCAATGCCGCGACACAATTCACCACGTCGGTGCCGGTGAGACTCGCCGGCATCCAGCTCGCCGCGGGAACCTACACGCTGTGGACGGTTCCCCATCAGAACGGTGTCGACCTCATCGTGAACGGACAGTCAGGGCAATGGGGAACTCAGTACGACCGCTCGCGCGACGTGGGAAAAGCACCCATGCAGTCGGCGACGCTTTCGACACCGGTCGACCAATTCACAATATCGGTCGCCGCCAGCGACAGGCGGCACGGGACGCTCACCATGGAGTGGGGCTCATTCCGCTGGACGGCACCGATCGAATTATGAGAAGGTACAGACTGGAGCGATCGGCATATATGTAGATGCCCAATTGCCTTGATCGGCCGTTTCCCGGCGCGAGCGAAATTCGTCTTCATGTATGCGCTCCACTTTTCTATTCATAGCCTCGAGCACCGCCACGTTCGCTCTCGCCGGCTGCGAAAAACCGGTTGTAAATAGCGCCCGAAACCAGGCGATTGCCGCCGTCATAAGCCCGCCGGCTGTTGCCGCTGTCGCCGAGGGGCCGGTCGAAGTACTTGATCTGAAAGAGGACAGCGCGGGTGACGCGATCGCGCTCATCACGACGAAGATCGACACCACCCTCACACTCGGTGCGTGGCTCAGGTCCCACCCGGCTGACACAGTCAGCACCGTTGCCCTCGTTGGGACGCCCATCCACGATCTGTTTTGCCGGGCAGCGGTGGTGAAGACGCGCATTGGCAGTCACATCTTCGTCCGTTCGGCGCTGTTTTACATCCCGTTTCCGCCCAAGGGTGAAAAGCTGCCCACCGATACGGCCAGAATCGCGGAAGACAACTGTGATTTGCGCACCATCGCGCTTGCCTCGGAACAAACCGATTTGCCGGCTGCCCATGCCCTTCGCGATGCACTGGCGGTCCTGATCGACAAGAGACTCGGGCCACACACCGAAGGTCTTCCGCTTGCCGCTGGTGGGATGCGCGGAGCGTCTGAAGGCAAGATGTGGCGGCGGGAGGGCACGTCGGTGGTCGTCGGGACCGAATCAAACTATAAACCATCCAGCGGGGGTGAAGAATCCGCGGACACCACGCCAACGAAGGCGACGACGCTCGTTGTCGCCTACGCCCCTGGCAGCGGCGCCGCGGACTTCGACAGCTGGGAGACCAGATACGAGGAGCTGCACGGCCTGAATGCCGCCGATCGGCAAGCACTTTTTCGTAACGTCGATTCCGCGGTGAGCTGGGCGGCGATGCCCGCCATAGCTGCCGATATCAAAACCGTCATTGCGTATCTCCGGGCGCGCGACGAAAACAACCCGGAGCAATTGAGACCTCGCCAGGTAGATGTTGCCCTGCTGCGCGCTCTCAAGGCGATTCATCAGGGGGCGCTTTCTCTGCCTGCGCCGCGGCGCGCTGCCGCCCTTCTCGCTGGTGATGTCACTCTCGCTGCAACTTTCGCGACGCCGGGTGCTGACTCCAACAACGCGATAATGCGAGCGCTGCCTACGCTGGGTCTCTCCTTTGAGCAAGATCCGCAGGGCTATGGTCCTTACAATCCACGCGCGTGGCTATGGGAGGCGTATCGCCTGGACTCGACGGGCCGGGCGGGCCGGGCCGCGTTCGTAGAGTTGCTGGGGATGCAATGGCCCGACACCAGGTCCTGCAGTGGTGAAGAGTACAAGAGG
>DASYIM010000210.1:0-28452 GCA_035997625.1 Gemmatimonadaceae bacterium | reverse complement strand
CCGGAATCGCGACCGGGGGCGGCAGGACTGTCACTGGTTGGGGAACAGCCGTCACCGGAGGTGGCGTGATCGTCAGTGGTGGCGGCTGGACCGTCATTGCTGGCGGGATGACCGTCAGCGTTGCGCGATCTGTCTTCCATTGGGCCGGAATGGGGACGTCTGGCAGCACGTGAATAGTCGCCGCCACAGCTGTCGGCGCTGTGACCCGAAAACTGGGTACTGCGTCGAAGCTATTACCGGATAACGGAACGATCATGGATGGTGGCGTCACGGTCATCTGTGGTGGCTGCTTCGTAACCTGTGGTGGCTGGACCGTCACCGCCGCTGCGTGGATCGTCAACGCTGGTGGCTGCACAGTACTCGCCAATGTGCTGGAGGTGGCAGTGACCTTTGTTGGCGGAATGAGCTTGGTCTGCGGCCCATTGTGACCGAAGTGGCGGAAGGTGCGCCCAATCTTGTAGGCAACGAGCTCATTCGCGCTGGTTCCGGACTTGAGCGCGCCCTTGATCTTGATCAACGTCGTGCCGTGCAACACGCGCGTCGAATCAACGACAACGATTTCGCTTGTCTCGATGCGCCGAGCGTCCGTGATGCCGGCGACTCCGACCAGCAAGCGGTCACCCTGCCTGAGCCCCACCGGCGAAATCACCTGATCCGGTGCGTCGATGTAGAACTCACTGGTCGCTGATGTCACCAGCGGCTGCACGAGCGGGCGGAAGACGTTGAACCTGCTCAGCCAGGGGTAGCCGATCGCCGGTTCACTGGTCTCGAAATCAGCGGGCTTCTCGAGCCCCTCTACTTCCGCCTTGACGGGGAATCCCGCCGGAATCGTAACGGGCTTATCGCCAGTTATCTCGAACGCGAACGTGGCGTGGCCGCCCAACCCAGGCGACAGGCGATAGCCGAACAGCCTGACCAGATCAGCGATGCTGTCGCGCCAGTGTGCGGTGCGCAGGTACGCTTCGTTGGCGTAGAGCTCCTGATAAAACGTCAGAATGTCGCCCAGGACCGACGCGCCTTCGAGCAGGGCGATTCCGGGATCGTCAGCGCCGCGGTGCGTCCATTCGGCCAGCCCTGGAGTCTTGTCCAGATTGCGCAGCAATGCTTCTCGTATGTCCGCGTAACTTCCCAGCCGATATCTGATGTGCGAGAGACCGGGCCGGTTGGTTATGGCGCGGGGAAACAGCAGCCGGTCGACGCAATCGTTGCGACAGTCCTTGGTCACCGCCGTCCTCCCTGCACGACAAAATCGATGAAGCCAAGCTCCTGGTGATCGGGATCGTTGGCGACCTGAAGGATTTCGTTGAATGCGACGTTGGTGACTTCGTCCGACACGGTGCCGGGACCGTTCCACCGCCTCATGGTCACCGTGATGATGTGTTCGACGCCTTCAACTGAAAGGATGCGGCCGTTGATCTGACTGGCTTTGAGCTGCTGGCCGAACGTCCAGAGGTCGGGATTGAAAAACCCTCGCCGTCCATCCGGCGTCCAGCCATCCGAGAACTCCTGCTCCAGAATGGATTTCAGGTCTTCGGGCCAGTAATCCAGACTGGCGCAGAGCGAGACGTGAATCTCCAGCGGCACGAACCGCGGCGGTCGAATCTCGAGGTCTTCACCGATCAGCCGCACCGCGTCGAGACGGTGGGCGATGTCGGCTCGAGCTTCGGGCGTGAGCTCGGTCGTGCCAACCGGGTCTATCGTGATCTGCACCGTCCGCCAGCTTCCGGTCCAGGCATAGCTCGCCGCCGCGCCCGAGACGCCCGGTACGCTCTTCGCGCGGTCGACATAGTCCTGGAGCGTAATCGCACGCAGCTGATGCCTCCGATATGCCTCGGGCACTCTGCGAATGATCGTCGCCGCAGGTTCCGGTGCCCTGCCGTTCGTGACGTCGAACGGATTCCACGAACGGAGGATCTTGTGGGTGGGGGTCGGGGGTGTTGGCGTCAGAACGCCGGCTTCGAGTTTTACGAAAGTAATCGCCGCCGGATCGAAGTGAATCAGCTTGTCGAGGCCAACGTTGCCGGCGGGGCCGTCGCCCACCTGATACGTGCAGTGGACCTCGGCGTTGTCCGACAATTCCTTTCCGTTGGTGCCGTTACCGAAGCGGATGTAGCTGAGGCGATCCTCGTCGGTCTCGACGATGAAGTGATCGCCGTTCTCGTCGCCGTCGTCGCTGTGAATGAAGCTCGGCACTTCGTCCCACAGATCCTCACCAGCACCTGGCTCCTTCACCGTGAGTGTGAGCGTCGAACGAGATGGGACGTCGCCACCCGGCGCTGTCTCCCGGTAAGCGAGAGGATGATCGGGTAACGCGCAGAGGGCGCCCCACTTTCCCAACGCGTCGTCGCGCAAGTCCCAGCGACCGACGCGCTCGTAATGGAACTCATTGGGCGGAGTAAGAATTGTCCCGGGCTCCTTGAATACGATGTCCTCCTGAAGCCAGCCCTGATTGACCTCGACCAGGTTGCCGTGAAACAGGGAAACATTTCCAACCTTGCCCGTTCCAGGACAGTCGACAGTGAAGCAATAATTCCGCTTCAGTGCATCCCGCTTTTCCCAGCGAACACGGACGAACCATTTGGCTGTCGCCGGCGGACCGGTGGTGGGGTCGAACAGCGCCACGGCGCCTTCGGGGCCAGGAAGCAGTCGCAGCAACTGGCGGTTGCGCGGACTGAATCCGTTCAATGCCCCCGTGGCGGGATTCAGGTGCTCCTGCACGATGAGACGTGTGATGACGCCCGTCTGGATCAAAGTCTCGACGACACGCGCGGAGGCCTCGTCGGTCGCAGGCGTCACATCGTCGAAGAAAAGTGTGAGATCCGCCGTCGTATCTCCGGCAGCGAGCGAAGGAATCGCATCGCTCCAGGTGAACAGGCCCATCCGGTTGACCAGCTGATGCACACGCTGCCGAGTGTTCGATAGAAAAACGATCGACGACGCATCTTCCTTCGGCGTTCCGGACCACACCTTGTAGCGGTCAGCCAGAAAGTATTGGCGCGTCGCGCCAACCTGCGGCTCCGAGGGCTGTGCCAGTGCCACCTCCAACGCGAGCCAGGTGCTCGCCTGGTTCCCCTGGTGAATGTGGTAATCCATCAGGCGCGCGTGACGGGCCAGCGAGATCCGCTTGCGCGCAGACGCGAGGTATGCCTCGTTCATCACGCGATCCTGATAGTCGCTCAGCTCGTCCGCCGCCGCGCTGAACAAGTCGAGCAGGACCTCGTCCAGATCCGCCTCGCTACTCGGCTGCCAATCGGGCACGCGCTGCATGAGTGCCGCGATCATCGTGTGTCGGAACGAATCGTAGTCCTTGGCGAGGTAGTCGATCACCGGCTCGTCGGTCGGGCGCGGGGCGGGCTTCCAATCCGGCGCGCAGTTGGTGTTGAAGCACCCCGGTCGGAACTTGAATTCGATCTCGTCGAAGACGGGATCCATGATCACCGCGTTGGCCGAAAACTGCCCGGTGTCCAAACTCAGCGTGTAGGTCGAGTAATCGCCGATCGGCACCACGGTGAGGACCAGCGTAGTCGGCTGCGTCGAATTCGCGGCGTCGAAATCGGCGGACTTCGCGATGGTCCGCACCTGCACCTGTCCGGTTCCGGGTCCGGCGATCAAGCGATGCCCGCCGGAGATTGGGAAGATGTCCGGCGCCAGCGAGTGATCCGAGTTGTACTTGTCGATGATCTTCTGCAGATACTGGCGATTGTAGAATTCCACTTCGAGCGTGGCCACACCCGCTGCAAGGGTGACGAAGACGTGGTTGATTCCGTTCGCCAGCGTCGTCGTGCTGAGCAGTTGCCGGGCACGTTCTTCGAGCGCTTCCTGGTCGGTGGCGCGGTTTCTGAGCGGCGTGTGATCGATCGTTTCCATGGCCGCCCTAGCCTCCGTGTCTCTGGAACTTGATCACGCGAACATCCTCGGTTCCCGCGATGCGGTACCTGAGATCGACGGCGATCGTCTCGTTCTCGATGAGGACCGTCAGATCCTCGAGCGTCACGCGGTTGCCGATCCACCTGGAGATGGATCGTGTAATCAGCGCCTTGACCATCGATCCAGTGGTCTCGTCGATGTTCTCGAATACCAGCCGCCGCACGCCGCCGCCGAATTCGGGAAGAAACAGGCGCTCCGCGGGATTGGTCAGAAGCAACTGCACCAGCTCGTCCCGCACGTGCTCTTCGAGGGTGACGACCTGGGCGGCGCGCCCGTTGTTGCCGATGCGGAAGGGGAAAGCCAGGTGGAGACCGTTATTCGGCTTCATCAGGAGATCTCCGTCCCGCTCGCACCCATCTTGAGCTGGGCTGATGACCCAACCTTCAAGGTGAGATCGCTGCTCGTCATCGTGACTTCCGTATTCCCGATTTTCACGTTGACATCGCTGTCCGTCATCTTTATCTCGGCGCCGCCCGAGTGCACCAGCTTGATCTCCTTGTTCTTGTCGTCGAACACCAGCTGGTGGCCAACCGATGTCACCAGCACCCTGACGTCGGTGGCGCCGGGCTTCGGCAGCTCGTTCTTCGCCCACCATCCTCCAGTCCAGATCGGCCGTGACGGATCTCCCGCCTCGAACTCGATCCAGACGCCGTCGCCAACCTCGGGAATCAGGACGAGGCCATGCGATGGTCCGGCGAATGGGACGGCTGGCAACGCCCAGGGCGAAGTCTCCTCGTAGAGAATCTCGGGCACATTCGCGGTGATGCGGCCGAGGTTGTCCGGATCCTTCACGTCTACGACGGTGCCGCGATACTTTCCGTAGAACCGGGAGCGCATCGTCTCCGCGACGTCGACCAGCATCGCCTCGTATTCGTCCGACATCAGAAGATGCTCAGCGGAATGTTGAACCCGCCCAGACCGCCCGCGCCGCCGCTGGTGGCGTTTCCCTTCATCGCGAACGACTGCGTGTAGATCGAGCGCGTCAGTGTGTGGGTAACCTGGGAGATCAGGTACTTCGCGCTGTAAGGGCTGTCGGAAATCTTCACCAGCACCACCCGGTACGGCGACAGCACGGCCGGGTAGCAGAAGGGCACCACGCTACCCGTTGCTTCGAGTGAGAATCCGGAGTCCGCCGCCGCTCCTTTGGTCGCTTGCTCGAGATCCACACGATCGGTCTGGCCCGGCGGCAGTAGCCGGGTCGCGGGATTCGGGTCGCTGCCATCGGGAGTCTTATCGCCCATCAGCGTCGCATTGCGATAGCTCGCCGTACTTTTCTGGATCTTGTCGTGCGCTATGCTGAGCGTCGCCGCCTGAACGCTCGATGGGTTGTGCGCTTTGTTGTTGACGTTGAATGTTTCGATGTTGCGATCTGGCCCAAGAAGGGTCATGTCGGGCAACCCGTCAGTGTCTTTAGCAAAGCGCTTGAAGCAGCCGATGCTTTTCGCGGGCGTTTTGCCGGGCAGCACGTAAGCATGGAAGTCGCGATTCTGGCGCGCCAATGCTCTCAGGTATTGCATTGGGGTTCCGCGCCGCACCGATGCCCCGTTTTGGTCCGGCTGCGCCGGCGTGGTTTCAACGTCGGGAACCAGCTGCGCGTCGGAGAAAATCTGCCGTGCCAGATCGCTGTCCTTCTTGCCCTTTTGCACGTCGACCTTTTCCTCCCGGTTCAGCAGTGCGCTGTCGTCGTGCACAACTACTGTCACCACACTCTTGCCGGGCACTGCGGTGCGCGCGCTGTCGAATCCAACAACCGGCCCGTCGATAAGGGGCACGAACTTGTCGTCTCCCGGATTCACCTCCACGCGGATGCGAGTGTAGGCCTTCATCCAGGCTTCCTGTTCGCCATCCCATTTGCCGTCGTTGTTGACGCAGACCGGGATTTTGAGCCGGGCTTCCCAGGCTCTGTCGACAGCCTGGTCCACCACGATCTCGTCGATCTTGTCGAGCTGGTCGATGGTGGCGCTCGCGCCGTCCAGGAACATTTTGAATTCAACCGCGCCCATCTACTTCTCCGGAACGTTGATGATTCGAACTTCCTTGTCCTGCACACGCTGCTTAACCAGCTCGTTCGCTTCCAGCTCCGTGTTGGCATCTGCGATGTGCCAGAACTTCGTGCCGTCGCTGTAATGGCGCTGTGCCATCACGTCCAGCCGATCGTTGCCCTTCACCACAGCCGGCCCCCCGGTCGCGTGCGGAAGCCGGCGGAGTTTGATCGCGGACACGATGCGCCCGTTCTCCGTCTCCACTTCGACGGTCTTGACGTCGACGTATCGTGAGTTGTCGATGAACACGCGCCTGTCCTCCTAGAAGGGAATCATGTCGGCGATCTGTCCGACGGTGGTGGCGAGGTTCGCGACTGCCTGCGCATCCTTGGCCAGGTTCGAGTATTCCAGCGCGCCTTTCCCGACCGTGTCATCAGAGCAGTTGTCGATGGCGTTCACCGCCAGGCCGATCGAGACGTCGGCCTGAATGGGGTTGAGCAGGAAGTCGTACTGCAGCTCCGTGATCGTCATCGATTCGATCACCACCGGCAGGACGCGGAACGGTCCCCAAAGAAAGAGAATTCTTGGGTACTTCTGGCGCGGCACCGTTTGGCGCGGATCCCCACCGCCTCCACTGAGACCGAGCGCGCTGCCAATCGCATCGATGGCGGCGCCGATCAGGCCGTTCAGCTTGCTCGCCGGGTTGACCATCTTTTCGAGCGCCGCGAGGCGGGGTCCAACGCCCATGGTGCGCGCGAGCAAATTATTCTTTCCCATTCCGTCGGCGGCGCTGAACTGCGCTTTCAGCGTGATCTTCTCGATCGTCGGCTCACCGGCCTGGGTCGTCTCGCGCGCCGCTCCGCCGGTGGGGCGGGGAGGTATCTGAATCGTTCGCGACAGCGATTCCGGATTGAATTGAAAGATGACGACATTCGGCAGCGGCCCGAGAAAATCGCTGCCGTATTCGATCATCGCTCCCCGCATCAGGAATGGCATCGTGGCACCTCTCTACCCAACCTTTCGCGGTATCGAGTTGATTGAGGCGGCGATGGTATCGGCTATGGTTCTGCGCAGCTGTGGTGGAGTTGGTTCCGAGGCCAGGCTCACCGTACCAGAATCCAGATGGTCGATGCTGCCGGTCCGCTCGGGGCCTGGACTCTGTCGCGCGAGCCGGCCCAGCAACTCGTGGCCCAGATCTCCGACAGCGGCGCGCACGGTGTGGGGCGCTACGCCCTTGAGCCGAATCTCGAGCCGATCGATCCCGATGCTTCGCTTACTCATGTTCCAGTCCTTCCACCAAGCGTGAATACGATCCATACTGCTCCAGGCTGAGAGCGCGATTCATCTTGTCGTATTCCCTCTTCACCGCGACGATGATCGCCGGCATTGTCAGGCGACCTCGACCATTTGTCCTGGACAGTCCCGATCCGTCTGCACATTGAAGGCAGGCGTTGAAGACGATCGAGCGGATGCTGCCGCCTGCCAGTGGAAAGCGCTCGGCGAGGAAATCCACCTGCACCTGCGAGCTGTCTGCGTGTTGGGGAATGACCTGTCGCCATATCCTCTTTCGCTCGGCCGCGTCCGGCAGCGGAAAATCCACGATGTATCGCAGACGCCGCATGAATGCTTCGTCCAGGTCTTTCTTGCGGTTGGTCGCGAGGATTGCCAGGCCCTTGAACCGCTCCATGCGCTCGAGGAGATAGCTGATTTCCAGATTCGCGTAGCGATCGTGCGCGTCGCTGACTTCCGTCCGGCGTCCGAACAGTGAGTCGGCTTCGTCGAAGAAGAGGACCATGTCGGAGATGTCCGCCGCGTCGAAGACACGCTTCAGGTTCTTTTCCGTCTCGCCGATGTACTTGTTGACCACCTGCGACAAATCGATCCGGTACATCGGCAGTCCGAGCTTGATCGACAGGATTTCGGCGGCCATCGTCTTGCCGGTTCCAGGCGGGCCGGCGAACAGCACCGAAATCCCGCTCTCGTTCCACACCGCACCGGTTCCCCATCCGTAGTGGACTTCCGTCAACGACCGCATCGCCTTGAGAATTTCAGCAAACAGAGCATGCTGTTTGTGGGGAAGAACCAGCTCTTCGTGGTTGAACCGCGGTGTCACCGGGCTTGCCAGCTCGCCGATGTCCGAGGCCAGCTCCGCGCGGCAAGCAGTGAAGAGATCGTCGGCAGTGACAGCGCCAGGCATAGAATGCAATTCTCTGCACACGATACCGATCGTTTCCTTCTCGAAACGAAAACGCCGCGCGCATTCGGCGATGACCGGTTCCAGGTCGCCCGCTTTCGCGCCGAGGCCCGTCTTCCAGGCCGCAACCCGCTGGGGATAGGTAGCCGAGGGAACGTGCACCGGCGGCGAGAGAATACCGGCCGGCAATTGGCTGATCTCGCCGCGATCACTGACGGCGAGAAACACCGTCGCCGGAATAGTGGACGCGGGAAGCGCGGCACCTTCCGCTCGTTTCTCTCCGGTCGCTGGCGGCGCCAATTCCTTGCCGAAAAAAACATACACGTCTTTGAGCCAGCAAACGGTCGCGATTGCGTTCAGGTAGTTCCCGCTATCGGGCCCACCGGTGTCGCCTTGAAACTCCACCACATCTTTGGCATTCGAGTTTGCGATTGCGCGGATGACCCCGCGACGCGCCGACCCCTTCGCGCCAATGACCGGAATCACGCGCAGGCTGGTGGCGCTGGCCGCGCTCAATCTGAGCGCCGCTACGCGCGCTGATTCCGCCAGGGCGTCGGGATCCGCAATGGGAGACAGGCGGACGAGACCTTGCGGGAGCGACGATTCGGGAAAAAGCAAAGTGCTGGCGACGAGTGAGGGAACGGTGAAAGGAGTGTCCCATCTGGTTTCTGCGTCATGGTGGGTCCCCGCGCCGCCGTATTGGAGCAGGCCAAATCGGAACAGGGGGTGAAACGGGTCCGCGATCCGCATTACCTGCGCAGGGTCGTCCCAGAGTTTTTGGATCAGGGCCAGCGTCGGATGCGATTTCGACTGGTCATTGAGGCAGGCGGCGATCACGCTGCCCACGCTCCCGTCGAACGCGACTGTGAGCGCGAGAGCCAAAGCGAATGCCGATACATCGTCCAGGTCCAGCCGCACTACGACCCAGCCAAAAGAACCCTGAGCGGCGGGTTCGTCGCCCGTATTATCGGTGTCGAGTTGCTCGGTCAGGTATCGAGCGGTCTGATCCGATGCGTAGAAGGCTCGCTTTTCATTCCAGTACCGGCTTTGATCGAGCGTGTGCAGCACTCTGTCTGAAAACGGCGGCAGGACGGCGGGCCCAGACCCGGGTTGCACACCGCGCTCGTGCCAGCACCAACAGATCTCGCGTCGTAACCGGATCGTAACCTGCCGCATCCAGTGGTTGGCGAGCGCGTCCGAGGCGCGTAGCCCAGGAGAGAAGGTGATGAATTCGCTCGGCCGCGTCGCGGTTTTCATTGCAGGTTTATCTCAAAGCTTTGCCGCGCCTGTTGCCCATTGACGCGGTACAGCACCCGATACACGCCAGGAGGCACGGCATCGAGCTGCGCCATCTGGAACTGTTTCTCCGTCTGCGGCTTCGCGGGCGGAGACGTATTGTCCAGCGCATCGAACAGCTTGACGGTCACGCCATCCTTGAACAGCGCCAGATAGAAATCATCGTCGATCGTCTTGCCAAGCAGTTTGCCGGTGATGTCGATGGTGGCGAACTTCCACCCGACGGGAGGCGGGGGTAGCGTTACCGTAAGAGGCGCGCCAGCGACAGCCGTGCTCAGAGTCGGCAGCAAATGTCCGACGAGCATGTTGCTCGAGCGCCGGCGTCCGGTGCTGAGAAGCTGACTCACCGAGACCGCATGACTGCCGGCCGAGATCGTGCCGCCATTCGCGATGTCGTCTCTCACGACGAACTGCAACCGATCCGTCTGCTGCATTGTCGGCGGCAGGACCAATGGTCCGAGGTTGACTGATAGATTCGACAAGTGCAGGTCCGTGCCGAAGATTGTGACCGTCGATTTGAGCTCGAAGCTGTGCGGCTCGATGCGGGTGATTGTCGGGCCCAGCGACGGGAGCACAGGAATGTGGATGCGCTTTTCCGGGTCCTTCGTGTCCGGAACCGGTGTCGCAGTGTAGTCGACGCCCACCAGGAGCGAGTAGGACGGCAGCTCCGCCGGCGCGATCATGACGGGCCGCACCTGAAAGGCGATCGACACCCGGTACTTTTCGTCCGATCCCTGCATCACCTTCGACAACAGGTCCGTCGGAGCTTCATCGAACGTGATCGTGAGGTTTTCCGGGTTGTCGCTCAGCGGATCGAGCACCGTGGCGGACAAACCTGTAAGTGGCAGGAGGGACAATTCCTGAAGGGCGGCGATGCCTTCCCCCAGAGTCCTGTATGCCGCCGGTGAGTCGCTCGTCTCGCCGTCGTCTTCGAATGCGGTGAGCAAGTACTTCAAGACCAGCCACAAAGGTGGACGCTGTCCATCGTCGAGCGGCACGTTTTTCAGGTTCGCGTCGAACAGTATTTCGTACAGAAAGAGATTCAGCCGCTCGGATGCCACGAAGTCGGTGCCTGGCTCCGGGCGGCCGACGGTGACCTGCAATTGTGTGCGCGCGCCCAGGCGTTCTACGATCGCATCGGTCACCGCGCCGATCGCGCTAACTGAATTCGCGAGTGCCATGGTAGGATCTCGCTACCAACGGCCAAGGTAGTAGCGGCTCAATCGAGTCGGTTCACTCGCCGGCCGTTCGCGCGGGCCATCCACTCTAGGCGGGGGCTGAAGTCCGGCCGGAGCGATCTGCTTCGGTTCTTCGATCACGATGCTGACCGTGCCGATGGACAGATTCAGGTCCTGAACATCGAGTGTCTCCGACACGGTGGGCAGATGAGTGGGCCGCCTGACTTCGCGGTCGAGGGGGAATGCGTCACCCCGGTTGGCGAGGAATTGTTCCGCAACTGCCAGGGCAGGGAGCCGTTCCGCGTCCCGGCGTCCTTCAGGCTGCCGCTGGTCCAGTTCCGGCGGCGCGGAGACCCAAGCTCTCACCTCTTTCAGATAGTTGCGAACGATCGTCTCGCGTTGGGCGGGCTCGTCGTCAACGGAATCGCTCGGCGCTCCGGGTGCGAGGGCCGCTGTCTCGTCGACGCGTGGAGGTGCGCCTCGCGCAGCCTGCGGACCACGAGCCTCAGGATATGGTTGAGCGAACTGACTCTCGACGATTTCGATCGAGTCAAAGGGAACTCCGATCGACTCTTGAGTCAGAACTCGCCGCCCGACGCCCGACTGATCGAGGCGGGTCGCCGGCGCTTCACTCACGGAAAAACCTTCCGCCGCAAGGTCCTCACCCAATCGGCTCGCGCGACCCGAGCTGTTCGACGGAATGCGTGGTTCTTCCCGAGGCCAGGCGGTTGATACATCCCTCGATGGCTGCTCCGCCGCGGCAGCGTGCATAGGAACAGCTTCCGTCGATTCCCTCCTGTCGTGGATGTCGATCTCGTTCGTGACGGCCGCATCGCGGTCACCTTCGGACAACGCCCGAATGTGTCCGTTCTCGCCTTCCGCCGCATCGCGCGCCGGTTCTGACGTGAAGGAAATGTCCTCTACGTGCAGCGACTCCACCGGAGCCACAGCGGGGACTCCGATGCCGACAGGTCGCACTGCCGAACCACTGTCCGGGCGTTTGGCTGCGGCAGGATCCAGGCTGAGGCCCGTGTGATGCGCCAGTTGAGAGAAATAGCCGCTCATTGCCTTCTCTCGTCGGCGATCAGGCTCAGATACTCGGCGCGCCGCCAGGCTGGAACCGCAAAGATCTCGCGCTCGCTCCAGTGATAGTGGGCAGCGAGACGATGAACGGCGGCGAGCAGGCGCAGCTGCGCGTTCCGCAAACCACGCAGAGATAGCTCCTCCAGATCGATCGCGACGAGAGTTGTGCCATCGCAGCAGGGGCATTTCACCTTGAGCTTGAAGTTTACGAGCGGGTCATGCTCCTCCATGACCTCCTCGATGCTGTCGAGCCACTCATCGCTCCCAACGTCTGTACCGACAGCTTCGCCGGCGTTGTCATGCACCAGCAGCGTTCGAATCATCGTTTTTCGCACTTCGCCGCCGTCTGCGAAGGTGCGGTTGAGCCAGGCGAGCTGATCGTTGCCCGTTGGTCTGCGCAGGGTCAGGACTTCATCACCAACCGGCACTTCGACCCGACCTGTGGCGTAGGCATCCGCCTGCAGCGTCGTCAGCTCGTCGATCGTGAGCGCGATCTCGGATGCCTCTCCGCATATCGTGTTTGGACACCGAAACCCAAACGTCATCTCCCCATCGGCGCCGGATGTCGACAGCGTCACCAGGCACTCAATGCGCTTTCCGACGGGCAGATTCCAGAAGAGGTTTTGTTCGACGCTCTCCTTCCGCGAGCTCCGGGTGCAGCGCTCGAGGAGGTGGGTGATCAGAACGGGACGGGGCGTCCGATCGAAATCGAGATCCAGATCGGCTTCGTACAGGCCGAAAGGTCTCAGTGCGAGATTGCCGATCGCATATCCATCCGCGGCAGCCTCCGCGAAGTGGGGAAACGGCGAGAGCCGTTCATGTTCCACATCTGCTCTCGCAGTCTCGCGCATCGCCCGAGCCTAGCCCGCGGCCGGAACGTCGTCGCTTTCCTTCGGCTCTTTCGTATCGGGATCGCGATGCCAGCCTTCCAGCTCGATCTTCAGTGATTCGATTGCCAGGGCGTTTGCATTCGAGTTGAGCTCGGGCAGCGCTGTGAACTCGCTGACCCACGCGTCGTGCAGGAAATACCGAAACACAACGTGACCCTTCTCGTTCATCATTTCGAGGGTCAGCTCTTTCTTGTAATTCGCAAGATCCATCGCAGTGTCGCCCGCGTAGGCGTGAACCTTGTTTGCCCAAGCCTCGAATTCCGGGTCGTGAGTCAGGCCGCGCTCCATCGTGACGGCGTCATATGTCGTCCTGCCTGGCGATTTGTGATCGGTGCTGTTGTCGCCCCCGTCACGATGTTTTACGACCTCGGTAGTCCGTTTGAGCGCGCTGACCTTGCTGACTCCGAGCACGGTCTTGCCATCCCATTTCACGCGGAACTTGAAGCTCTTATACGGATCAACGCGTTTTGCGTTCTTGATGAAACCCTTCGCCATGACGAAGCCTCCTCAATCAGGTAAGATCACCGGCAATCTGTTGAATCTTGATGATCACGAATTCGGCGGGTTTGAGGGGCGCAAACCCGACTTCGATGTTGACGATGCCGAGGTTGCGGTCGTTCTGAGTGGTCGTCTCGCCATCGCATTTCACATAGAACGCTTTGTCGGGTGTGCTGCCCTGGAACGCGCCCTGACGGAAGAGACTCAACATGAACGCATTGAGATTGAGTCTGATGCTGGCCCACAGCGGCTCGTCGTTGGGCTCGAAGACGACCCACTTCGTTCCTCGGAAGAGTGATTCCTCGAGGAACAGCGCCAGGCGGCGAATCGGGATGTACTTCCATTCCGAGCCGATGTCATCGGAGCCGTCGAGAGTCCGCGCACCCCAGTTGACGATGCCCGTCGGAAACTTGCGCAGGCAGTTGACGCCGAGCTTGTTCAGCACTCCGTTTTCCAGATCCGTGAGGTTCACTTCCAGATCCAGAACGGCGAACAATGCGGCCTCTGTGCCGGCCGGTGCTTTCCAGACGCCGCGCTGGGCATCCGTGCGGGCGATCAAGCCGGCGATTATTCCCGTCGGACCAATGAGTTTCCTGATGCCTGCATCGCTGTATTCCACTCTCGGATAGAACACCGCGGAGTGGTCTTTGACCGTCAGGTTGCGGAACGCGTTCACCACCGACGCATTGGCATTCGGAAGGCCCGCACTGGTCCAACTAGCCGGCGCGTCCAGCAATAGAAAAGCACGATGGTCGTTGCAATAGACGCTGGCGGGACCAACCAGTTGAGTGAAGACCGATTCCGCGACGTCTTGGTCTCCCGGCAAGACCATCAGGTTGAAAAGATCAACCTTGTCGAGTGCATAAAAGCCGGTGTGACCCAGGGCATCGCCAGAGTAGTCGGCTACACTGGGCGGATTGCCGTCGTCGTCCCGCCCAACCGCTCCCGCTCCAGCCTGAGAGGCGCTGGTGCCTGTATTTCCCAAACAATACCGTTTGACGTTAGGAGTGAACGAGCCGGAAATATCCGTGGGCCCGGTTGTAAAGACGATTGTTGAATTGATCGTTCCGGACTTGGGAATTAATGCGAGGCGGTACCCCCAGACTTCAGCGCGAGCAGGCATCCCCGGCGTCTTATTGATTTCCCTCTCCATTATGGAAAGCTTTTCACGGACACCATCGTTGTGATTGTTGACGGCTGAGGCCAGAGCGTCTCGATACCAACGATCGGTGCTCGCGGTGGTTTGTAAGACGTTCGGACCTGAGAGGGTGAAGTCGACAAGATTCGGCAGCGGAGCAGTAAACGTCAGCTTGTTTACCGCGTCTTGCGTCAATGCGGCCAAAGTGTTGACACTGGCGCTGTAGAATGTTGCCGTGGGGACAGGTCGGTGGTTGCTGTAACGCGTGACTTCGATGCCGCCTTGATCGATACCCAACATCAGCGCTTTGGCCAAATCATTAGCGCTGGCGCTGCGAATTCTAACACTCACCTGTTTTCCCACAGCCGAGGAAATGCGAAAGACGCGAAAAGTATTATGAACCAATTCCCACGAGCACAACACGCTCACACCAGGTGGTAACAGAGCATTGATCTTGTTGGTGAGCTGGGTTGTAATAGCAGCGAGCGCGCCGGTGAAGGGCGTCGGATCTTTTTGCAGGTCAATGTCGCTATAGGGCCCGTCGTTGATACTTATTGCCAGACGGCTGAGCGGGATTGCTCCTGGCGCTGTGGGGTAAATGATGTTGTTGAGTTCGCCGGCGAATGTGGCCGTCGTGATGTCGAAGGGTCTGCGCCCTTCGCTGTAGCCTACGACCGGCGTCGAATCGATGTTGAAGCCCCCAGCCAGTGCGAGATCGATCAGCTTGGAGCTCTGTGTTACGAACGCTGGCGCGTAACGAGGCGAAAGTGGGTTCATCGAAAGATTGGCAAACGTCGGGTCCGATTCCAACGTCCCGCCGGCATCATCCTGCCGTAGCACCGTCAGATTGAACGATTCTTCTGGATTATTGGTCCGGTAATCAACCTCCAGGCATACGCTATTGCCGCGTGTCCCTGCATTTTTCGCTGTCGCTTGCAGCACGGACACCCCCGCCAGATTTCGCAGGGTGATGTCGGCCTTGCGCGCGTTGTGAGCGAGCCGCACGACGTAGCAATCCGTCCCGCCATTGTCGAAGAACTGCCGAACGCTGCGCGCCAAATCGCTCGACGGATGCGGGCCACCAAATTGTCGCAGGAAATCGGCAAAGCTCAGGCAGCGCTTCGCTTCGTCGATGGGACCGTCGGCCGTCCTTCCCAAGAACGCGGCGATGGAAGTGGAGACTCCAGTGATGGTGTGCACGCCACTGGGAACCTCCTGGAGGTATACGCCTGGATAAGAGACTGCCACTGGCATGTTGAATTCTCCTTGCAGTTCAGCGGTCTATGTGTTCTGCGAGCTTGTTTCGCATCTAGATGACATGTTTGCCACCGCTGGATTCGCCGGCGCGTCCGGCCAGTGCGTCGCCACCGGCCGAATCCGATTCGGGATTCGCGAGTCGGCGGATCACCGCCAGAAGCTCGCTGACGGCGAACTGTCGGCGGACCGAACGCCCATACGCTTGAAAGCGGCGCCCATCCGGATCCAACGCTATGAATGGGACCGGCGTATCGGCGAACAGCAGCGCCTGATACGCAGCAGGTACTGCCGATCCTGCAGAGAGAGTCGCTACTACGACGTCACACTTACGGCTGGATACGGAATCAGTAACGTCGGCATTCGGCGCGATTTCTCCGACGATTCCCATGTCGGGCTGGCCTTTGATCGCATCTCGCACGACGCTGCTCATGAGGCCTGGCATTTCGGCGAGAATGATGCGAATCGCGGGCGGCACGTTCATGTCGCCTAAGTAATCTCCTTATGCAGCTTCGCCGAAATGGACCAATGGATTCAAAAAGGTGGGATGGCCTGGTCTAGATCCTGGTACCTAGATCTAGCCGACTGCCGGCGCGACGCGGACTCGAGGGAAGTGCGTCTGACGCTAGCCGCGGCTTCGCCACGACGCGTCGTGTGGAGCTTTGACAAAATGTTGTGGATATGATTCTTGACAGTGGAGAGCTCGATACCGAGTCGATGCGCGATGTCCTTGTTGGACAGGCCGTTGTCGACGAGGCCAATCACCTGCTGTTCGCGGACCGTCAGGCACGGTGGCGCCCCCGGACGACGGTCGGCGGTAAGGCTTCGCACACCCTTCAACAGCAACGTCGTTTCCCGCGGAGAGCAGGAGAATTCGCCCCGCGCGACGCTCCGGATAATCTCGACAAGCTGATCGAGCCCGGCATCTCTCGAGATGAATCCGGAAACTCCCTGTTCGACGCAGTGAATCACCTCGCGCTCGTCGTCGACGACACCAAACGCCACGACGCGGCAGCCAGGAGCGATGGCATCGAGCCGCGTCACAAGAGAGTCCTCACGAATTGCCGATCCTTCAACGAGCAGAACATCCGGTTCAGCCAGCTGGATATGATGCTCGCAGTCCGGCAGCATCGGCGAAGCCGCACCGACAACCTCGACATCCGGATTGTCGGTCAGCGCCTGGACTATTCCATCGCGGTACAGGCGAATATCTGCAACCAGAAAAACACGGATGCGACTTGGCGATGTGGCAAGCAGATGGCGGGTCATTTCACCCCCTTCGTGCAGATTAGCGGGACGCCGCCAACGTGAACCAGCCGACCCGAGTTGGCCAGAGGATGCTAATCAGGGGAGATTTTACGTTACCGCAATGCCCGTTTCATAGCATCGCATGACGGTTTTCTATCACTTGCGTACGGACTTCGTAAAGAGTGCTATCGCAAATGACTCGGCTCTTCAGTGCCGCCGTCAAATCACCCAATCAGAGGCTGATTCTCTGAAGTCTTGCCACCTCTGGGCGATCGCTCCGTACCCAGGTTCGCCGGCCACAACCGGCGCACTGAACCAATCGACAAATCTCGCGACTGTTTCGTCGATGTCGGGCGAATAGCGAATCTCGGAGGGACGCTTCCCCAGCACGCATTCGATCTGATGCGCAAAAATTCGCGGGTGTGTATAGCTCAATTTCGCCGCGATGTCTCTGATGGAAAACCCGGCGTCCCGCAGGTAGAGGAAGCCCCTGAATACGCGGGCACCGACAACAAAGTGTTTGGGCGAGTTCAGTCGCGCTGTCCGGAAACTCCGATAGAGGCAGCTCAGGGTTACTCCTGCGGCGGCGGCGACATCCTCCGCGCTACCGTACTGATGCGGCTGACGCAGCACGCACACCAGAGCCTCTGCCAGCGGCGCCGGCAATCGATTTAACCAGGGCTGAAGTAGGCCAATGAGTAGCGTCAGCTCATCAACGGTGCTCACTCGCACCAGCGTCTCCCTAAGTCGGCCCGGTGAATCGTTGGCCCGCACCACGACCAGATCCTGCAAGCCGTCGTTCGCCATGTGTGCGATGCCGCGGGCGAAAGGCGCGTCGAGCGGCACATACGCGACGAATGGGATAGAGCTGTACTGCCGAATGAGGCGGCACGCGCGGGCGATATCCATGGTGCCATCGGCCGCTGGACTGAAGACCACCACGCTCAACGGCTCCAGTCGGATGAGAGTCTCGAGTGTCACCCATGAATCCGCTTCGCGGATTTCGTCGTGGTGTTCCAGCGCCGCTCTGACACAAGCGGATTGCGGCGGCGGCAGAAAAATCGCTACCCTCACGTGTACCTCGGATCGATTGGGTCGATCCTTCCCAGAACCGCACCCTGGTGCAGCACCATCGGACCCCTGGGCTATCCATAAACTGTAGACGCTTGGGCGGGGTGGCGATGCCTATTTCTTGTCAAGCGATGTCGAATTCTTGTCGTTTTCCTGCCAGGGTTCACCCCGCCTGCAGAGGTAGCGAATAACGTGTGCTGGTTCGCCTCGATTTCAGGCTATGCAAAAGATGTTTTTCGACATCTGTCGACCAGCCCGTGCGAGCGAGTCCAGTTGATGGTGACATTAGAGACAGTCGCGGCGTGAACCGCGCGGTCATGGGTGACGTCAGCGGTGCCGTCGAGGACTTTCGTTTATTCGTAGCACAAGCACCGGATGGGCTCGGGAAGAAGCGTCGTATGCGCTGGATCGGCGCCCTCAGGTCCGGCGTTAATCTATTCACTGCGAAGGAATTGGCACAATTACGACAAGAGCGAAACCTCTTTTGCTTCGAGTATGTTGCGCTGAAATTTTTCAAATAGCAGGGTTGGGACGTCCGGCGGCTTCCGCGGGTTGGGTAAGAGCGGGGTACTTGCAATAAAAACCTCGGTACCCGGCTGGCTCGCGCCGGTTAGAAATTTCAAATGCGCAGAGCACGAAAACCGTGTCGTCCAGGTGATCGAGGAGCGCGCGCAAAGTAAAGATCGATCGTTCGCCCGGCTGCAGATCGAACATTCCCCGCGCCGCTGCAGTTGTCGATTGCAGAAAGCGGCGTGCTAGCACACGGTTTTCGTCGGGCACGAGAATACCACTTTCGGCCTTCGCTCCGACCAGTTTAATCGTCACGGTAGTAAGCGAAAGCGGGCGTTGTCCGGAATTCGTAAGAACGTATTCTGCGATGAAAACGACCGCCCCGGTCGACAGTGGATGGTGTCGGCAGTTGAGATCCGAGCGCCAGCGAAGGCCGAGCAAATTGAAGAGCTGGAGTTTGATCACGGCGACAAGCGCCCCAATGAGGATCGTGCAATCGACCAAGGGCGAGGTGACCTGTTTTAACCCCTGCCAAAAACCCACGGCTGTTGGCGGGTCGAGGGCAACGAAAAACGTCATGGGCTCGCTGCGACGAACATGACCCACCTCTCTTAGCTGGTGTGTACGGTCAACAACCAGCCGCTGCGACTATCTGCCCACCATGGTTGCCAGCGCCGTGTCAAACCCGACCTCTCCCTTGGGCCCTGAGGCGAGTGTCTCCTTGGGCTTTGGTTCGCTCAATACTGCCTCAAGGCCCTGGAGCTTCAGTCGGCTGAGCCAGGGGAGCAGAATTGACACAAGCATGAGCCCGAGAAGGAGCGGCACGATTGCTATCATCGTGCCCTGCGAGATTTTTGTCGAGTTAAGAAATACGATCCAAATGAGCAGAATCTGGAGAAGGAAAATCCCTGCCAAGCCGTAACTTTCGCGGCGACCAACACGCGATCGTAGGTCGCTGCGTAGCAAGGCTTCTATGCGCCTCGCGTTTAGATCTGCCTCAAGATGGCGCTCGTTTTTGGACGTACAGCGGCGAAAGTCTTTGAGTGATCCTGAATAATCGCCAAGCTTGTACCGAACAATTCCTGTAAAGAAGTAGGGCTCTGCCTCGGTATCCTTCATCCGAATCGCTTCATTCGCTTCCTGCAAAGCGTCACGGTAAAACGTCGCCTCGCCCGTTTCGTCGCCGACGCGGGTCAGTACCTGACAGAGCGTGAGATGCAGCTGCCAGCGCTTCGATCCATCGAGCGCTCGCAAGGCTTCACGCAACACCTTTTCGGCTTCGACTACTTTTCCCGTTTCCAGCAGGGCTATCGCGAGGGCCCTCGGGGGATCTGCGTTGGTGGGATCGACCGACCTGGCTATTTGGAGTTGCCTGACCGCCTTTTTGAGTCTGTCAGTGAGGAGATACAGATTGCCCAGTTCGACATGGGCGTGACCATCGTTGTGATTTACCGTGACTGCTTCTGTGAGAACTTTTTCGGCATCAGTGTGGCGGCCCATCTGAATGTACAGAGCACCCAGGTCGCTTCGACGCCCCCTAATCTTGTCGAGGCGGATCGACCGGATGAGATTCGACTCGGCCTCTCTGAGTCGACCTTGCTTTGCGGCGATGACGCCAAGGCAGCCGTAAGCGTCGGCTAGATCGGGCTTGAGACGGAGCGCGGTGCGACACAACTGGACGGCTTCTTCGAGGTCGCTGTCTCGACCTTGCCGCACAAGGCTCCAGGCGAGATTGATCTTCGTGTAAGCGTCGTTCGGTTGTAGCACGACTACCTTTGCAAAAGCCTGCTCGGCCTGCTCGTATTTCGCTTGTTCGTAATTGACCCATCCCTCTTCGCTTCGTAAACCCGCGCTTTTGGGGTGGTCCTCGAGGGCCTCTTCAAGTAGGCGGCTCGCTTCGCCGTAGTTTCCTTTCATTCGGTAGACGGCGATCCGGCCCTGTTGGGCGAGCTCGTCGTCGATGCGACGATCCAGAACGGTATTGAACATTTCGAGTGCACGATCGTATTCCTGCTGATCGAACGCGAGCCACGCGCGTTCGGTCAAGATTCTCGGACTACTTGGCAGCAGCGTCTCCGCGTGCTGTAGAGTCGCTTCTGCGTCGTCAAATCTTCGTAGCGCTCGAAGCAGCGAAGATTTCCAGACGATTTTATCCTCACTATCTGGCACGAGCTCAAGAATTTTGGAGAACGCGTCGACTGCTTTGGCGTACTCGTTTTGCTCGAAATCGATCCAGCCACGCTCGCTCAAGAGTCCGATGCTATTCGGATGAAGATTGAGGGCGGTGCGCAGCAATTGGTCAGCGGGGGCGAACTGTCGTTTCTTTCGGTAAGCTGCCACCCGGCCTTGTAGCGCGCCTTCGCTGGTCGGGTCGATGGCGAGCGCTTTGTCGAATGCTGCCGCAGCGGCGTCCAAATCGGTCGCCTCAAGATGGGACCACCCTTTGTTTTCGAGTGCGGCCAAGTCAGCGTCAGGATTGCCGGGCGCGGAAACTTCCGGGGCTGTCGCGATCTCAGTCATTGCTAGACGTCTTCCTTGAAGAACGCGCTGTGTAACCGATCTTTGCTGGCGTCACATTACCTCGCCCGAAAAGGTGGCGTGCGCAGCCAAGTACTCGACGAGGAAAAAACGCTATCTGGCTGATCGACTCGACATCGCGGCGTCTACTATCGCTCGCGCGGGGAGATTGGGAAATGCCGTTTTCTTGTCACGAGGGGTGTTTTTCGTATCATCCGGGCGCGAGGTCTATAAAATGGAGGGGTAGCGATACGATTGGATAACCGCAAACACCCACTCTGCATCACCGACATTGCTGGTAGTCCCAACGACACTCGGATCGTTCCAACGGCTAACAAAAATCTGAGTGACAGCAGAGCTCCGAGTTTTCTCGGTCGAGAATCGTAGTTGGCGGCGCTATAGGAGCCGTTCGCCGTAGCGACAAGCAAAGTTGGCTGCCGACACCCCTCGACGGATGGTGTTCGGTGCGGTGTTGAAGGCCCAACCACCTCGTCGTGAGTGCGCCGGTCGCGTCCGGGGCTTGCCATTAGGAGGTCATCATGATTCGCCCATCCAGCTACCGTCCGACTGTGTTGCGCCGATCATCTTCATTCTCTCTGGTTCAGAGGAGAAGTGGTTCGCAGTGATGGGCGCTGAAATATCTGGCTGATCGGACCAGCGGCTCGCCGGCGAGAACTTTGAAAAAAGCTGCCTGTCGTTTCGGGATTCTGGAAACTGACCTCCGGTAGCAACTGATACCCTGCCTTGAATGGCGCTGGCAAGGCGAGGCTGATGATCGCGAGGTTAATCGTCAACCACGGCAAACTAGGCCAGCCCTCCAGACACGGCTTTCCGTTCATTCTCTCCGGCGTGCTGAACCACGCAACAAGTCGTTGCACCGCAGTCTCCATGTCCATCGAGTGTCGGATCTTTGATGGAGGCTCACCAAATACGCATTCGGCCTGGTGTGCGAAGATGCGTGGGTGGGTGTAGCCGAGCTTGGCTGCAATGTCTCTGACAGAGAACCCAATATCCTTGAGATAGAGGTATCCCCTGAAGACATGGGCGCCGACTACGAAACTCTTCGGCGAGTTCATGTGCGCGCGTCTGAACGCGCGGTAGAGAGCACTCACCGTCATTCCAGCAGCTGCCGCTATTGCCTCGGCGCTTGCGTACCGGTGTGGTTGGCGCAGCGCGTCGATTAGAACCCGCGTAAGTGTTTCCGGCAATCGCATGAGCCACGGCTGCAACGCGTCGACGATTTCACCAAGCTCATGGATCGAGCTCACCCTCGTCAGCGTTTCACGAAAGTCCACAGGCGAATCATTAGCGCGAACGACGACGAGATCCTGCAGTCCGTCGTTGGACATGTGCGCAATCCCACGCGCGAAGGGTGCATCGAGCGGAACGTAGGCGACGAAAGGAATCGAGCTGAATCTGCGTATCAACGTGCAAGCTCGCGTCACGTCCATCGTTCCGTCAGCCGCCGGATTCAGTACGACGACGCTAAGCGGCTCGAGGCGAATGAGTCTTTCCAGCGTTTCCCAGGAATCGGCGACGCGAAGATCGTCGTGCGTTTCCATCGCCGCCTTGACGTGAGCGGCTTGGGCGTTGGGGAGAAAAACCGCGACTCTCAAGTGCTTCTGGAATCGGAGACGGCGGCGATCAGCGTTCGATCGAATCCTATATCGCCAAACATTCGAACACCCCCGGGGCTTCCTCCTAAGGTGTGTGGGATTTCTAGATCAGGCGATGCCTATTTCTTGTCAGTAGATGTCAATTTCGTGTCTTGAAGGCTTCGTTCGAAGGCGTACGCTGAGTCTGGTATGGCCAAACTGTCCCCTCTCGTCATGATAAGAAAACCGCCACCTTCGACAAGAAACAGGTATTGCCGAAGATCACGCAGCGACAAACACTTTTGTCGAGCAAACCGGATGATGTGGATCCGATCACCGTTTGTTAAGCGAGCAGGTGACCCATGGCGGTCGCGAAGTTTGACCCCGGCGGTGGAGCAATCAAGGTAGCAGTGTCCTGCGATCCCAACCGCAACGGCTCCTACACGATCAAGCTTTGGGAGGCCAACGCTAACCAGGTAATAAAGAAATATCCTGGCAATTTCCTGAACACCGCCGACGACGAGTACACCCTTGACCCACCTAACAGCAGGCACGACGGCCGATTGCTCGAAGGAATGATCGTTGTGGCAGTTCCTCCCGGCGTTGGGCCAAGCGAAGTGAAGATGGTCGTGTCCCAGGAGGGGACGGAACTCGCGGAGGATAAGCGCTCAGTCGTGCCCGGGTCGCCCGGCGAGCTGGTCGATCTCTTCATTGAGCTGGAGCCACGGTGACGGTCTTCCATCGATCGCTCCGCCGGATTACCGCGGCGACATCGCTCGCGCTCGCCGCGCCGATAGCTCAGGCCCAAATCGTCCGGGAAAGTGGCCTGAGTCCGTTCGTTAAGGATTACAAGATCGACTTCGCAATTCCCGACGCACCCGCGTTCAAGTTGCTGCAAGTCGACGAGAGCGCGATTCTTCGACCGCAAACCGTACGTGATCTGACCTTGGCCGTCGATGGATTTCGCGGGGACAACAACGCCTTCGTGGTGCCAAAACAATTCGCCGTTGAAGTGTCCCCCGGACTGTTAATCGGTACCGGACAGCTGAAGCTGAACGACTACAACGCCAAGAAGTTTCTTTACGCCACGCGTTTCTCCGGCGCGACCGGTCGGGACTCACTCGATCGTGGAGAACTCGCCTTCGGCGTGCGATTCAGTCTCGTCGACGAGGAGGACATGCGCAGCAAGGGCGCAGGCGGAACGGATACGGCGGTGACAGGAATGACAAAGCGTATTCTGGATATCTATGACGTTGCGCGAGACCGCTCCGGTCGCCCGCCGGCCCCGATCAAGCTCAACGAAGACGAGAAGAATGCGATCAATGCTTTGAGGGATTCCGTCAAGGAGTATTGGGCCGATCACTACTGGAACGCCACATCCGTCGAGCTAGCGCTAGCCGGACGAGCCCTGACCGCCGATACGCTGGGCCACGATCCCAAGATGGACGAGATAGCTGGCTGGATCACGTACGCCAATGGCCTGAGGGGATGGGGTCAGCTCCTGTTTGGTGCGAAAGTGGGCACCGCCCGCGAATCGACGGGCAGTTTCCACTCGTCAAACACGCTCGCGGCGCGACTTTACATCGGGTCGAACGCGCTCAAGACGTTCGTTGAGGGACAGCAAGCGTTCAGCTCGACGACGGAACCGAAGTGGTTGGTGAACAGTGGCGTCGAAGTCAGACTGCCAGGCGTCGGCTGGATAAACGCGAGTGCTGGCTACGCATCGCCTGTAAACGGCGGAGATCCACGCGTCATCTCATCGTTCAAGTTCAAGACAGGGGTGCCGGGCATGTAGTCCTTGCACTGTTGTTGACATAACGGAGCATCTCCGCCGGCCGAGGTTCTCGGCGCCACCGTTGCCACTTACTGGGAGGATCGATGTTCGGGTCCCAGATTCTGGATGTAGCTCTCGGAATCATTCTCGTGTTTCTCATTTCGAGTCTAATCGCGAGCGCCCTGCGAGAAGCGATCGAGGCGAAGGTGAAGGCTCGAGCCGTGTTTTTAGAGCGAGGAATACGCGAGCTCCTCGACGGCAAGCATGGAACAGACCTCACCAAACAGTTTTACGAGCACCCGCTGATTTATTCCCTTTTTCAGGGACTGTACGAGGCGAAGAAGTCACGCCACAGCGGCGGCAGCCTACCAACCTACATCCCGGCTAAGAACTTCGCCGCGGCGGTCATCGACATCACCGTTCGTGGAACAACGGACGGGCCGAACGCCTTACCTCTCAACACCTCTCGGGTAACAGTTCAGACTCTGCGTGAGCGGGCATTGGGACTGGCAAACCCTCAGCTTGCACGAGCGGTCCTGATTGCGACGGACAACACCGGCGACGATTTGTCGAAAGCGAGCAAAAATCTTGAGGACTGGTTCGACAGTTCGATGGATCGCGTGTCCGGGTGGTACAAGCGCCGCACGCAATATTGGCTGCTTGGAATCGGCTTCGTAATGGCTGCCGCGTTGAACATCAACGCTTTGAGAATAGGAGAGGGCTTGTGGCGGGACAAAGCGCTCCGTGAATCACTCACGAAGCGTGCGGAAGCAACGGCTCAAAATCCCGAACATCAGCGAAGCCTCACGGACTCGGTTGGCCGCGACAAGGATCTGAAGAATACGCTCGCGGATTTGAAGACGCTGAACTTGCCGATCGGATGGACCGACACCGCAAAGCATGAAGCTCGAGCGAGGTTTTCGAGTAAGGCGGGAGGCATTTGGTTCCTGGTCGTCGCTCTGCTTGGTTACTCGTTGACGGCTCTCGCTGTTTCGCTGGGCGCGCCCTTCTGGTTCGACTTGCTCAACAAGGTGATAGTGCTTCGATCGACCGTGAAGCCGCACGAGAAGAGTCCCGAGGAGGGATCCAAGGACCGGCAAGGGCCGAAGGACAAAGAGGCGCTCTCCGCGCAGGTCGTATCTGAACAGCCAGGCGGTCTTCCGCCGCCGACGCGATCCCCGTTTGCGGAAATCATAACAGCAGCAGCCGCCCTCGCCGCGGCAGCAGCGGCGGCGGACGACGGCGACGCACACGAGTGGTCAGCAGGTGATCCAGACGAGGGGGTTGTATGAGTGCGATGACTTACACGCTGGCGAAGCCGACTGCCGACCTTCAGTACCTCGCCCCGTTGTTCGGCCAGGCGGTGGAGCAGGCACTGGCAGAATGCAACAATACGACGAACAACCTCAATGCAATGGTCTACGAAAGCTTTCGATCCAATGCATTGCAGCAGGTTTACTACGCTCGCGGTCGCTCAGTGATACCGCCGCCATCGCCGGTGACGAACGCCAGATCCAGCCTGTTCAGCTGGCACGGGTATGGGCTGGCCGTAGACGTAATCCACAGAGACAAGGGTTGGGATGCCGGGAATGCCTGGTTCAATGCGGTCGCTGAAATCTTCAAGAAGCACGGCTGCAAATGGGGCGGTGACTGGACCTCGCCCGATCGCCCCCACTTTCAGTGGGGCAAGTGCAAGCCAAGCCCGTCACCGATCGCCCGACAGTTGATCACGACTAACGGCGTCGAGTCGGTGTGGAGAGCCGTCGGAGCGACATCCCAGGTCTGAACGTTCAACCAAGCTGTTCCAGGAGGTTCGGCAATGGCCGACGACGCGCCGACTCGACTTCCGCTGCCGATCATTCTGATCCGCGGCTTCGGCGGATTTGGCGTCGAGGACGAGAAGCGGATTGCGTACCAGGGTTTCAACGATGGTACGGTTTACCCGCAAAAGCGGGGTGAGAACTACATCTACGAGGGGCTGGTCCTCCGCTTCATGAAATCGCGGTGGCAATACCGCGACGCGACCAACGTCGTCGGCTATTACGGCGCCCCCATCCAGGAGCGTGAAAAAATTCCGGAGCCGCTGGCGGGACTCGATCCCACCTTCTTCTCGGGAGACAAGATCGTAATTGACCCAGGGATGGCCCTGGCGTTGGTCAACGCCGAGCAAACCCCGCTGCAGACGCTCTGGGTCTTCCGTTACTACGATCTGAGCGACCGGGTCTTTAAAGCCTACGGCAGTGCGCTCGTGCGGTTGATCGACTTCATTCAGGCGCTCGCAAGACTCCGAAGTGAGAACGTGCCCAAGGTCAACATCATTGCCCACTCAATGGGAGGGCTGATTGTCCGCGAGGCAATTCAGGGTACTTACCAAGCCGCAGGACGTGACGCCAAGACGTATATAAACAAGATCGTTACGCTCGGCACACCACATCGCGGAATCAGCTTCCAGTTTCTTAGGCACTGGATACGCATTGACGCCGAATCGGAGCTGGAACACTTCAACCCTGCCACCCAGGACAAGAAGGACAACCCGACGGGTTTCAAAAACTTCTCGAAGCACTTTCCTCCGAGTCGGGTCCTGACGGTCGTGGGCACAAACTACCGTACGTACGACGTCGGCGCTTCGAGTGTGATGAATCGCGTCTTCTCGCTGGCGGATGAATTTGGCCCCAACTACAACCGCAGCGACGGACTCGTAAAACAAACTTCGGCTCAATTGCCGGGGGCTCCACGCACGTTCGTGCACAAGTGCCACGGCGGGGTTGATTCGCTAGTCACGTCTCGCGAGGCGTTCGAGATCGCGACCCGCTTCTTCTTCGGAAATCTCCGCGTTCGACTCAACCTCGTCAGCGCGGACGTACTGCGCGGCCTCGATAAGTTCGGCAAGAGCGAGATTTTCTTCGGCGTTTCCATCAAGCCGCGGGGCGTCGATTTCGATCTCTTCCATCAGAGCGCTGAAGCCGAGAATTGTTACGGGCCGTTTCATGAAACCGACCTGAAAGACAACGGGGCCGCCTTCGACTGGGCGGGCGAGGACAGGCTCATATGGGAGGGTTGGCTCGACACCAAGGCGACTGCGATGTCCTCGGATCGCCCGCCGGGGAATCGGGACATCGTGATGCGGCTGGATTTCTATGTCGGCGAACGAGACCTGTTCGGAATCGGATTCTCCGACAACGTGATCTTCCGTAAACAGTATTACGTCAGGGCGATCATCGAGCCGGAGGTCGCGCTGGAACTCTACGACAGTGAAAAATTCCGCGACGGCATCGCGGGCGAGCCGATGACAAAAACCGAGGACGCCTGGGAGTTCAAGGTGGGGGGAACCGGATTCGCGGCTACCCTGCGAATCTCATTCGAAAGCGTGCCCGAATCCGGCTAGCTTCTTTCTCTCAGGCTGGCAGAACGTCCTGACCTTCGGACGGCGGCAGTTCCTGCCTTCTGCTTACGCTCGGCAGGATCGGAATGCCCTTCCCGAGGTCCAGCTCGAAGGGACTTTCGGCCTCCTTCGACGAGCGCTTGAGGAGCTCCGCACCCGCGCAAGAGAGAATCCCCTCGAAGCTCAGCGAGCCGAGGCGGATGGCCATGAATCTCGCGTCCGTAATCGTAACGTGCGCTTTCACCTTAATACGCAGGTCCAGCTTGAACGGTACGGACGCGACCTTCGCTCCGTTGAACAGAACGTCGATGCTGCGCTCCTGAACGGAGTTAATGGTATGGCTGCCGATCTCGGCGAAGGATGTGGTGCCGGCCGGGTATTTCGTCCGGTCCGTGTACTTCCAGAGTTCGCGGTACTTATTCCACGCGCCCGAGAGAACGTTCGCGATCGGAAAATTGAACGCACGCTGCAAGGTGGTTAGAATCGTCGCCGCGCCGCCGTGCCAGAACACTGCCGGAAGATTCGAGTACTGTCCCTCCTTCAAAGCCCTGTAGCATTCACTTTGCTCGACGGTGCCGATGGCCGTTTCGGCGTATCGCTCGTCAAGGCCGAACATCTCGCTCAGTGTTTGCGGGTGCTGATTCATCATCCTTCCCAGTTTATGACTTCGATGCTTGGCGGCGGTCCAAAGATCTCAGAAGTGGCGGTACCGATTTGCGGGACGAGCTCAATGCTGCGCGTGATTAGTGGTGGCTTGAACGATCCCACGCTGTCCCATGCGGCACCGCGTCCGAATTGGATACCGATTCGCGGCTCGGGAATTTGCCCCACCGGATCGGAGTCTGAGGAATCGCCCCTATACGAGTCTGGCGTTGGGTCGGTCGGCGCTTTTCTAAAGAGCCTCCAGAGCAGGCC
>DASYIM010000209.1:0-2913 GCA_035997625.1 Gemmatimonadaceae bacterium | reverse complement strand
TCGAGAACCAGGTCGTTGACCACCACAGATCTGTACGGCGCCGTCTCGCCGGGCCGTTGCTCGTGCGCTTCGTGCGCGAGCAGATTGTTCGGCAACGCATCACCCAGACCGGTCGCGATGGCCAGCAGCGAGTAGAACCAGCCACGCGTCTGGTCGATGCCTTCGGCGATGAAGTCAGCGGGATAGTAGCGCTCGAACTTGTCGCGGTTCTCGAACGGGAAGTGCCACTGCGCAAAGGGCATCGAGCCGGAGTCGAACCAGGCGTCGATCACCTCGGGCGTCCGTTTCATCGTGCCGCCGCACTTGCACTTGAACTCGTAACGGTCGATGAACGGCTTGTGGGGGTCGAAGCCCTCCGGCAACCTCACCCCCGAGCGCTCGGCCAGCTCCGCGTAGCCACCGATCGCCTCAGCGTGGGAGTCGTCTTTCTCGCAAACCCAGATTGGCAGCGGGGTGCCCCAATAGCGGTCGCGCGAAACGGCCCAGTCGATGTTGTTGGTAAGCCACTCGCCGAAACGTCCCGCGCCCATCTCCGGAGGATGCCAGTCGACGCGCGCGTTACGTACCAGCATCGCGTCCTTGAATTCGGTGGTGCGGACGAACCACGATGTCCGGGCATAGTACAGGAGCGGCGTCTCGCACCGCCAGCAGTGTGGATAGGCGTGCTCGAACAGCGCGGACTTCCAAAGCACCCCGCGTTTCTTCAGCTCCGCGAGAATGACGGGATCCGCGTCCTTGACGAACATCCCGCCAACGAGCGGCATTTCGCTCGGAAACTCCCCGCGCAGATTCACCGGCTGGAGGAAGGCCAGCCCATTGCGCTGCCCAGCGGCGTAGTCGTCGGCGCCGAAAGCCGGCGCCATGTGCACGACACCGGTGCCCTCTTCGGCCGATACAAAATCCTCGCCGATGATCAGCTCGTGCTTCCCATCCTTGTACGGCATCCAGTCGAGCGGCCGCTGATAGCTCTTCCCCACCAGATCGACGCCGCGGAAAGTTCCTACGGCGTCCCACCGCGACTGGTAATCCTCGCCGAGCACCGCGCCGGCTCTGCTGAGCGCGAGGATGATCGTCTCGTCGCTCTCGCTTTTTTTCTTTCGCAGCTCTACGTACTCGAGTGCCGGACTTACCGCCAGCGCGACGTTGGAGACGAGGGTCCATGGCGTAGTCGTCCAGACCAGTATCCGGCGGCGCGTTTTAGAGCCGGCGTCGCCGACGATGTCGAGTGCCACGAACGCGCTCGGATCCTTCACATCCTTGTAGCCCTGCGCTACCTCGTGGCTCGACAGCGTAGTCCCGCAGCGCGCGCAGTAAGGCAGAACCTTGTGCCCGCGATAAAGTCGGCCCCGACGGAACATCGTGGCGAGCGCCCACCAGACGCTCTCGATGTAGTCGTTGGAGTAGGTGATGTACGGATCGCTGTAGTCCAGCCAGTATCCGATCCGCTCACTCAGCGACTCCCAGTCGGCGCGATAGCGCCAGACACTCTCGCGGCACATCTCGTTGAACCTCTCGACGCCGATCTTCTCGATCTGCTGCTTGGCGGTTCGAATGCCGAAGTCCGTCTCGATGCGCTTCTCGACTTCGATCTCGACGGGCAGGCCGTGGGTGTCCCATCCCGCTTTGCGAGCGACGTGCTGGCCGCGCATCGCGCGGTAGCGACAGAACAGATCCTTCACCGTGCGGGAGAACACGTGATGAATTCCCGGCTGGCCGTTAGCGGTGGGAGGGCCCTCGAAGAAAACGAACTCGGGCTTTCCTTCAGCGCGCGAGAGAGTTTGCTCGAAGAGCTTCTCCTCCTTCCAGAGGACCAGCATCTCTTTTTCGAGATCGTCGGGCGAGCGATCGGTGGGGAGCAGGCGGAAGCTCCTGCCCTTCTCGTCTCCGCCCGATCCGCCCGACGGAGTCGGGACGGGGCGGACTACGGTCATCCTTTTCCGGGGCCTGAAGAGTTGGAGCCGGCGCCTCTGAGTGTGCTGGCGACAACCTGTGAGTCGGATGCCTCGACCTCCGACAACTGCCGCGCGATCAATGTGCGCATCTGCGACAGGTAACTGCGACGCGAACGATCGAGGTTGTCGAGCTCCTCCTCCATCCGCCGCACATCGGCTTTGGCGTTTTCGATGATGCGCTCACCTTCCGCCTGGGCTTCGCGAATAATCAGCTGCGCTTCGCGCTCAGCCTGCTCGCGGACTTCGCCGCGGAGCTGCTGTGCGGCGATCAACGCGTCGTTGAGCGCCTTGTCGCGCTCCCGGAAAGCGCGCAGCTGCTCATGAAAGCTGCGCGCCTTCGAATCGAGGTCCTGATTGATCCGCGTGAGTCGCTCCATCTCTTCCGCGACTTGATCCCGGAATTGATCGACGCGCGCCGGATTGTAGCCGCGCAGCGCCCGGCCGAAGTCGTAGCGCCGTACATCCAGTGGTGTAAGATGAAATGCTTCGTCGATCATTTGGCCCTCGCTCCGAAGAGGGTTGTTCCCAGCCGTACCATCGTCGCGCCTTCTTCCACGGCAATCTCGTAATCGTTGGACATGCCCATCGACAGCTCCGTCGCCGGATGTCCGGCGCCGGCAAGAACATCCCGCGCCTCGCGGCCCTCCGCGAAGGTTCTGCGAAGCTCACGCTCGGTCGCCGTAAAGCTAGCCATTGTCATCACTCCGCGGACGCGAATCCCCGAGAGCGAGGCAAGTCGCTCGGCCTCTGGAAGCAGGTCGCCGAGGTGATATCCGCCCTTCGTGTCTTCGCCCGAAAGATTCAGCTCCACCAGCACATCGACCGCGCGTCCCCGCGCGATCCCCAGCTCGCAGACGGACTCCGCCAGTCGAGGGCTGTCGAGCGAGTGCAACAACACGAAGTGCTCCAGCGCCTTGACCTTGTTCCGCTGCAAATGACCTATCAGGTGCCATCGTACCGG
>DASYIM010000208.1:0-3446 GCA_035997625.1 Gemmatimonadaceae bacterium | reverse complement strand
AGAGCTGCCCGCAGCCGCCCGTCGCCAGCACCGTTGCATCGGCAATGATCTCGACCGGCTTGCCGGCCAGGGCCGCCTTGACCCCGAAGACCGTTCCGTCTTCGACGATCAGCTCGAGGATGCGCGTCTTCTCCAGCACCTCGATGTCGGCGCTTTCCTTGACGCGCTTGATGAGAGTCCTGGCCACCTCGGCCCCGGTCTGGTCTCCGTGTGCGTGCACTATCCGCCGGCGCGAGTGAGCAGCCTCGCGACCGAGCTTGAAGTTTCCGCCCGGCTCGAGATCAAACTGCGCGCCCGCCGTGGCGAGCTCGCGGACGCGCGCGGGACCTTCTTCAACCAGGACCTGAACCGCCTCTGCGTCGGCGAGCGCGGCGCCGGCAGCCAGAGTATCCTGGCGATGCAGCTCCGGCGAGTCTCCCGCCCCAAGCGCGGCGGCAATTCCGCCCTGAGCATAGGCGGTAGCGCTGTCAAAGAGCGAGCGCTTGGTCAGCACCATCACGTCGCCGTCAGCCGAGGCCCGCCATGCAGTGTGAAGACCAGCAACTCCGCTTCCCACTACCAGAAAGCGCGTCCGTATCCGCTCGGCCATATGTGCTGAAATCAATGCGCGATAAGAGGTGTTGTCCACCGCACATATGAGGATCGGGGGCTCTAAATCCTTGCAACCAACTGCACTCCCGGCGATTCTTCTGTCAGATGAGAAAGCTTCTACTCGTCACCTCCCTCCTTCTAATCGCACACATCGCCCTTCTGTTCACCCGCCGGAGCGCCAGCGCCGAGGGGTCGGGAATGGGGAGCGCGATAGGAACGTCGCCGGTTCGCATTGGAATCGTGCTCGACGTTGGGGGTCGCGGCGACAAGTCGTTCAACGATGGTGCCTACGCTGGTGCCGATAGCGCCACCAAAATCCTCGGCTCGAATATCAGGTTCATCGAGCCCGGCGAGGGCGCCGACCGCGAAGCTGGACTCCGATTGCTCGCCGCCGAGGGTATGAACCTGGTGATCGGTGTTGGCTTCATCTTCACCGACGATCTGGCCAACCTCGCGAAAGAGTATCCCAATACCGCCTTCGCGGGGATCGACTACGCGTTGGCCACCGACGCAAATGGCAACGTCATCCCTCCGCCGCCCAATGTGGCCGCGCTCAAGTTTCGGGAGGAGGAAGGGTCATATCTCGTCGGCGCTTTGGCGGCGCTGGTCAGCCATACGAAGAAGGTTGGATTCGTCGGCGGGATGGACATTCCGCTGATTCACAAATTCGAGGCGGGATACCGTGCCGGCGTCAAGAAGGTCTGTCCCGACTGCCAGGTCATCGCGCAATACGCGGGCGTCACTCCCGACGCATTCAAGAATCCGGGCAAGGGCAAGGAGCTGGCACTCAGCCAGTACAACCAGGGCGTCGAAGTCATTTTCCACGCCGCCGGATCGACTGGCCAGGGCGTATTTGAGGCGGCCCGCGCGACCAACAAGCTGGCCATCGGAGTGGACTCGGATCAGAACGACGAAGCGCCGGGACATGTGCTGACATCAATGGTCAAAGGGGTGAACACCGTCACCTTCGACGCAATCCAGAGAGTGCAGAACCACACCTTCAAGGGCGGGATCTATTCGTTCGGCCTGAAGGAGGGTGGCGTCGGCTACATCTACGACGACCGCAACCGCGCGCTCATTCCCGACAGCGCCCGGGCAAGAGTCGAGGAGCTCAAACAGGAGATCATTGCCGGACGCATCAAGGTGCCCAGCACAAGATGAGCGCTGTCCGGATGGAAGGGATCGAAAAGGCGTTCGGTGATTGCATAGCGCTCAGGCGGGCGTCCCTCGAAGTACTACCCGGAGAGATTCACGCCCTGGTCGGCGAGAACGGAGCAGGAAAATCGACTCTGATGCGCGTGCTCGGCGGCCTGATCAAACCCGACGCCGGGCGCGTCGAAGTAGATGGCCGCGCTGTGACGGGCTGGTCCACCAGCGAAGCAATCGCCGCCGGGATCGGCATCGTCCACCAGCATTTCATGTTGGTGCCCACTCTCACCGTTGCTGAGAATCTGGTCCTCGGCTCCGAGCCCAAGCGTCGCGGGGTTCTCGATCGTCAGCGCGCCGCTGAGGATGTCCGCAAGCTCTCGACCGAGACCGGTCTCGTCATCGAGCCCGAGCGGCTGATTTCCGACTTGTCGGTCGGTGAAGCGCAGCGTGTGGAGATTCTCAAAGTGCTGTTCCGAGGCGCCCGAATTCTCGTCCTCGACGAGCCGACAGCGGTGCTCTCGCCACCCGAGGTCCGTGAGCTTTGGGCAGTGCTGCGCCGCCTGCGCGACAAGGGCGACACCATCGTTCTCATCACCCATCGTCTCGACGAAGTCGTCGATCTCTCCGACACGATTACAGTGATGCGCGCCGGCCAGACAGTCGCCCGCATCAAGACGGCCGATACGACGCCCGCTGAAATCGCCAGGCTAATGGTAGGCCGCGAAGTCTCGCTCTCGGCGGGAAAGCGGGTGCAGCCACTCAGCCAACCCGTGACGGCTCGGCCCGATCAGGGTCTCGCGGTGCGCAATATCAGCATTGTCGGGTCGCGTGGCATTCGTGTAGTGGACAATGTCAGCTTTACGGTGAAGCCAGGCGAGATTCTTGGCATCGCCGGCGTCGAAGGAAACGGGCAGACAGAGCTCATCGAGGCGATCGCCGGCCTGAGGCCTGTTGCCGCCGGACAGATTCTGATCGATGGCGTCGAGATCACGCGACACAGCGTTGCCACTCGTCACGATGCCGGCCTCTCGCACATCCCCGAGGACAGGCACCGTCGCGGACTGATCCTCGAGTACTCGGTCGCCGATAACCTCATACTTGGGCTGCAGAAATATTTCGCCAGGAACGGAATTCTCGACAGCGACCGCATCATGGAGAATTCTGTCGAGGAAATCTCCGCCTTCGACATCCGTCCGCCGAATCCAGTCCTGGAGGCGCGCGCGCTTTCCGGTGGCAACCAGCAGAAGATTGTCGTCGCCCGCGAAATGGGACGCACCTTCTCGGCGCTGCTCGCATCTCAGCCAACCCGCGGTGTGGATGTGGGCGCCATCGAGTTCATCCACCAACAGCTGCTCGACGCCCGTGCGCAGGGGAAGGCGATACTCCTCGTCAGCGCCGAGCTCAACGAAGTGCTGGCTTTGTCCGACCGGATTGCCGTGATGTATCGCGGTAGGTTCGCCGGCGTGTTGCCCACAGCGGACGCTACCGAGGAAATACTCGGCGAGTACATGATCGGGGCCAAAAAGGGCAACGCCGCATGAGCGCATCCACCGCAACAGCAACCACTCAGACGATCACGCGTGCCCCGTGGCGTGAGCACGCCGAGGAGGCGCTCATTCCACCGCTTGTCGCGCTGCTCGTGGCGGCGATCTGTGGCGATCTCCTCATCCTCAGTTACGGCCAGTCTCCGGCCGCGGTCTACCGGC
>DASYIM010000207.1:0-15949 GCA_035997625.1 Gemmatimonadaceae bacterium | reverse complement strand
TTTCTGGCGCTGCGCGCGGACACACGCGATGGGACGCTGCGGTGGATCGTGGATCAGGGCGTCGAGATGGGCCGCCCCAGCAGACTTGAGCTGGAAGTCGATGTGAAGCGCGGCCAGCTGGCCGCTATCAGAGTCGGCGGCTGCTCGGTGCTGGTGAGCTCCGGAACTCTTTACATCGACGGCGAGGCGTAGCCTCCCCCGTCTGCCCGAATCAGAAGTCTTCTATTCGAGGTAGTGGTACAGCCCGAACAGCGCCATGCCGGCGCCACCGATGAGGATAATCGTTCCAGGAGTGTCTCCGATCAGAGCACCCGCTATCATGGCCCCGACACCGACGGCCATCAACGCGACGTCCTGACCTTGATGGCGGGCAACCAGTGGCGCTGCCGTGATCTTCGTCGAAGCATTGACCCTGGACTCATTTACCCGAAACCCGACTGACGCCGCCGTCAGCGTTGGACCCCTGGAATTCGTCGCCTGTTGGGCGCCGGATACTGCCGGAAGAAAAGCAAAAGCACACATGCTGATTGCCAGAAAGCGCATTTCGTTCTCCATTTGAGATGGGAAAGTTCACCGCAAAGACACTCGAGTCTTTCGATTCCCATATGGTTCGCAGCGCGTAAGCGGCAATAAACGTGCACACTGCTGGTTTCGACAGCCGGGCGTCAGGTCACTCGGCCGCGGGCAGAACCTCGAAGGCAAATGCCCCGGTCAGAATGCGGCCCGCGTGCTTCACCTGTACCCACATGTGGTACTTGCCCGGTTTCGGAAACGCGTAGGGAAAGCTCACCACGCCGTTTCCTGGAATGTCGACGGGCGAAGCCATTGCCTCGCTGGCGTTGATTCTCTGACCGAGTCGACCAACAACCGAATCGCCGGGCTGCCGCATTGTGAACGCCATCTGCGATGCCATCGAGATCGTGCCCGCCGGATGCAGATGCACGAACACCGCGCCATCGTCGCGGGTAACGACTGCGTGTCCCGCCATCCCGATGTAAGGCTCGAGACGAAGTGGTTTGCCATCGCTGCCTGTAATAGCGAAGTGCAGCGCCGCACTCCGGCCGGCGACGAATTCTCCGCGGGTGCGTTGTAAAACCATGTTCGATCCGTCCTCGAGAACCGATCGATCGCCGCCGAGAGGTGATTCGACGAACCGCGATGCATCATCGGCGTCTGTTGCAGGACCGCCCCCGGCCACGGGTGCGCGGAGCTCGATCTTTGTCGACACCGTCTGCGCGAAACCGCTCTCGTGAACTATGTCCCCATAGACCCGATAGGTTCCCGCCGGCAACGACGGCAACACTGAAACAAATCGAACTGAATCGGTCGTCGGCGGATGCAGATGGGCGAATGCCTGAAGATCAGGTTCGCGTATGAGGAAGACGTGAACGAGCTTCCCGTGATCCGTAATCAAGGGACTCCAACGGCTGGCATTCCGCTTCTGCAGCCAGCTGGTGTCACTGCGATGGACCCACACCGAGTCGGAGAGCTCGAGGTCGAGCGCGGGCCGGGACCCAATCGAATCGATCGTAGCGGTCGCGGTCAACGGTTTGAAGATGCTGTCCCGAAAGTCGGCATCTTCGCTGTTCCACCAGCGCGAGCCTCCGAACAGCGCCAGCGCCAGGAACACCGTGGACACGGCCATGGCGGTGCGGGCTTTCCACCGCTGACGCGCATCGGGCGCCGTTCCGGGTGCAAGAGAGCTTTCCCGCACTGCGGCCCCCACGATCGTAACCAGACCGACGAACAGAAAAAGTCCCACCGCGACCAGCGCGGTGCCGAGCCTGGGGTCGAGCTCGAGCCGGCGATTGGCTACGACCACGACGGGAATCACCGCCTTTCCAGTGCCGAGAGCGCCGCTGACGTTCACCGTGACGCTGTTCGATCCGCCGGACATGATCCACAACTGGCCCGAGTACATCCCCGGATCGCCTGCCACGGCCGCGGCAATCTCCGGTGGCGGAGATGCAGCGAGCGCGTCGAAGCGGTTGGCCTGAATGGTCACGTCGGCACCATTCGCGGCTGCCCCACCCGCCCCCTGCAATCGGACGTATACCGTCGCCACGCCCGGAACCACTCCGGGCGTTGCCACCTGCACGATTGCGTGATAGGGGCCGGCATCGCCCTCATACCAGGCGTCAGGACTTCCGATGTGTGCGGAGCCGACGAGCACGATCGCCGTGATCGTCGCCACTGCGCCGAAAAGTCTCACCGCCTCACCTTCGCCATCGCCGAGCCGAGGAAGAGGCTGATTCGCGTCGAAACGACTCCGAGCAGCATGGCGATCGCGATGCCTTTCGCGAAACCGATGGGACTCCATTTTCCGGTCGCGTCGACATTCAGCGTCCAGAATCTGTATCGCCAATCACCGAGACTGTCAGTGTACGACCACTGATCGGCGCCGATGAAGAAATTGCGCGCCGCCGGCGAAAGCAGGAAGTCGGCCCAGAACCAATGCACGGCGACCATCACCGTCACCCACGTGACGCCCAGCATGACGGCGAGCTTCCAGTCATTGCGGCTTCCGAATCGTTTCATCAACAGGTCGACCGCAATCGCCGGCACTATGATCAGGAGCGGAAATGCGGGCGGGATCATGTGGGTGACCGGATTGTAGATCGGCGCCAGTTTTGGCGTCGCCGGAAAGAGCTGGAGCGTCCAGCTCATCACCAGCGTGATCGCGGAATAGATCGCGGTGATGGTAGTTGCCGGCCAGCGTAGCCGCGAGGCCCGCGACAGCCCGATCAGAAACAGTGGAATCACCCACGCTGTTATTTGATAGAACTTGGAGCCGTGCATGTGGTTCCCGACGCTCGCGTCTTCCTGGATTACCGTCCCAACCATCGTGACGAGAATCGCTGCCGCGTAAGCGTGCATCATGCTATACAGCCGCTGATCCTCGGCGGGCGCCCGATTCTGAGCGCTGAGCGTCATAAGCATTGCACCTATCTGGATGCTGATCATCCCCCACGCCAGCACCATGTGGGGCGGGCTGATGATTCTGACGTCGAGCCCATATGCGTTGTGCCACCAGTTATCAAACGGCGCCGATGTGATCATCATCAGCGTGCCCCAGATGCACACCCACGCACCGAGGGGGCCGTAGAAGAAATGCCAGAAGCGGACTGAGGTCGCCCTTTCTGCTGGTGTGCCCGCGAAGGTGGTCTTGAGTACGAGGTACCCACAGGTGAGACCCGCGATCACTGCGGCGACCTGTTCGAGCAGGTGGGCGAAGGTCCAAAATGTGTCGCGGCCGACGGTGCGATGCCACGACACATCCCAGATGAGGCCGACAACGATGCACGTCGAAGCCAGCACAACTGCGTAGAGCGGCCACGGAATAGCCCACGCGCCTGCTCTGGCGCGCTCTCCTACGACGGCTCTGTCGGCGGCGGAAGCGGTCACGAAGTCCTGCGTTCTGGTCCGTACATGCTACAACCGCTGCTGAAAGTCCGCGAGCGGCATTTCCGCGGATCGTGCCGGCCTCGGCGGCGTTTATCTGTCGCCGCTACGGTATCTCCGGTCGCGGTGACGCTCGGGAATGTCGACTTGGCCGGTGACTTCGGCGTAATCGATGCTGCCGCTTCCCTTGGATTCCACTTTGAAATCCTTGCCGACCTTGTTCACGTCGATGTTCCCCGAGCCATCGTTCTCGACAATGACCGAGCCGTGGACGTCCGTCGCGTATAGGCCGCCCGAACCGTCGCTCTCGACGATGAATGATCCGGAAACGTTCCGCACTTTCACATCGCCCGAGCCATCGTTCACCGTCACATCGCCGCCAACGTTTTCAATCGTGAGATTGCCCGAGCCATCAGTGATGCGCACCGATCCGGCGGCGCCATCCACCAGGAAATCACCGGAGCCGTCGGTCGCCTCGAGGGCGCCGACGTTGTAGATCTTCGCATCCCCGCTGCCGTCCGATACTTCCGCATTGATGCCCTGCGGGACCTGGATCACCAGGTCGAGACCCGCCGAGTAATCTCCACCGTCCCACCCGTCGTGCTCCGGAATGTCCGCCTTGATGAAGACGAGGTCACCCCTGCGCTCAGCGATCAGCTTGATCTGGCTGAGCAGCTGCTGCGATGAAGCGCGCGCGGTGCCGGTAACCTGAACCTGGCGCAGACCGGGCTTGCCCTCGACGCGCAGGCTGCCGGCGGCAGCTTCAACCTCGACGGATTTCGCTCCGGATGCGTCGACTACCGCGTTCCGCGGCGCAGTGTACGTGTCCCGCTGCGCGTAGGCCGGCGTCGCGATTAGAAAAGGGGCTGCCGCGAACGCCGCCCCGCGAAACTGTCGCTTCATTGCTGACTCCATTCGGGTGTAGCCTCTTAGACAATTACTAATCCACTACGGTTTGAATGGGGGTCAGTTTCAGCCGAGCTAAGGAACGGGATCGAGCTTCCATATACCATGGAGCATGTCGGACGCATATACATGCCCGCCTGCGAGCTGCACGCCCCAGATGTAAACCGGACTGACCCCAACCGGACCGCTCGCGAGCTCGCGACCCATCTTGCCGAGGTCGCATCGAAGGTCAAAGTTCCGCGCTTCAGCCGCACAACTGGAGAGATCGCCACTGACGTCGATCGCCCGCACGCCCGCGTTGTAATAAGCTGCGTAAAGAATTCCGCGGGTTTCGTCGAGAAAGAAGTTGTGCGTCCCTGCCCCGTCGAGATGATAGAAGGCCACTTCGCGCGGCGCTGTGAGGTCGCTCACGTCAACGATGTGGATGTCTCCGCTCGAGCTGAAGCCAATCGCCCCCGCGCCTTCTTCTCCGACGAAAGCGTACCGTCTCTCTCCGGTCGCCGGGTTGTGAAACCACCAAACGTTATGGGCTTTGCCGCCCACTGTGCTAAAGCCGCCGAGGCGAACGGGATTCGCCACGGTTCCACCTCGGGCACCCCCACCGATGTCCCAGATCGCAATGCCATCGTTCCAGAGAGCCGTGATGAGAATTCCGTCGCGCACATAGACGTCATGCACGTAAGGACTTCCCATCACCGCCGTGAAAACCTGCTGCGGTGAGGAAGGGGTGGAGAGATCGACGATCACCAGTCGCGCCGGCGATCCATTGGCCGGATCGATCGACAGAAACGCGTAGAGTTTGCCGTTCACCCGCTGCACCTCGGCCGTGTGTACGCCGGGATCGGTGAGCGCAGTGGTGTAGCGCGTGATCAGCTGTGGCTTTGCCGGATTTGCCAGGCTATAGAGCATGATCGAACCGCCAGACCGCTCTGTAGCGACGATCAGGAGCTGGCCGTCATCGCTCACCTGCACGTCGCCGAGCGTACTCGCGAAATCGACGATCAGCGAGTCGGCCAGCAGCGGAGTGTTGCCCGAAACGTTCCAGATCTTTACCGCGTTGCCGAGAGCCTCGAGAAATCCCCACGTGGTGGTGTAGGCATAGTTGCCTCGAACGTTGATCTCGCCGGTGTAACGCTCGCTGACCGCGCCATTACCAACGGTCGCCAGCGTGCCGGGCGATGCGGGCGGAGTGACCGTATGCTCGACCCCGCAAGCGAGCGCAAGCAGCGCCGACAAGTGAAGGAGTTTGCGCACCGCTACATGCCCTCCATGTGCATTCCACCCATTCCGCCAGCCGGTTTTCGTGAGACGGCGACTCCGTATCGTCCCATTCTCATGTGCGCCATGCTGAATGCGAGCTTCGCCCCTATAGAGACACTCCAGATCCGACTTGACCCGTAAAACTGCCGCGGATCGAATCCGCTTGGGCGAAGTGTTGGGCTGACGCGCGCGTGCGCGATCTCGACGAATGGTTCCAGCACAAGCTCCGGTTTGTTGAGCAAAGATGCGGCAACCCGCGCCGTGACGATGGTCCAGCGGGAGCGGCCGGCAATGCTGAGATCCGTAGGCGGCACACTGGTCCTGAATTCATCGGTCGTTCGCTGTTCGTCGGGACGCTCGGTGTGCTCGATTCTCAGCGCGCCGCTGAGCCGGTCGTATCTGGCCCACGTTTCCGCCAGCAGGGACGTGAACGTGAATGACTGCGTCCCCCCAGCATACTCGCCCGTTTTCGACCATTCGAAGAGCGCGTAACCACTGTGCTGGGCGTCTTCCAGCCGTACCGATGCGCTTTGCTTTCGCTGGTCAGCGCCGCCCCCGGCGGGATTCTCTGGAGACTTCACGCGGGCGTAACTGGTTTGTATCTCTCCCTGTGGCCAGGGGATGAAAGTCACACGGCCCGACCACGAGTCCCAGTAGCGATCTGCGTTCGGCGTGTCACCGGGTCCCGTCGGCTCGTCTCCGTTGAACGCGCCCAGCTCGAAAATCCAGCCGCCGGCGCGAAGTGCTCCTACTCCGATCACGCGTTCCGGAATCTGGGAGAGGTGGTGGTTGATGGGATATTTCTCGAAGGGTCGTGACATCGGATCATCGGTGCCGAACGGCGCGAACCCTTTGCCAAGGGTGGCGGACACACCGCTCACTGCATTCGATCCAAAACGTTTTGTCGAAGACAACACCAGCTCGTGCAGGTAGGTGTGGGGATGCCGGCGATCGATGTAGCCTTCACCATAGATGCCCGCGTTCAGCTCGCCGCGCTCGATTGTGGCGCCCTCGAAATCGAGCATCCCACTCAAGGTGAGCAGGCCGCGCCACGGGTCGATGTGGGCCATCACGACGGGCTGGGTGAGATATCCCTCGGTCAGGTTCTCGGAGTGAATGGCCGGCGATACGCGGGTGACAACTCCGATCGCCTGCGCTCCCAACTGGAGAAAATCGTTATTACTCGAGTGGGCCTGAGCACACGCGTCTCTGGCCGCTAATGATGCCAAAGTCATCACCGCGACACGTCCAAACCGGCGGGCAACGAGACGTAGTTCGCTCCGACCGTGATCGGCCGGTGAGATATTGATCCTCAAATTCAACTGGAGGTGGCTGGCAGGCAGATGGTGCACGATGTAGAATTTCTCAATATCGCACCCGGGACTGGAGCATGCTGACTCGAGCACGAATCACCACTCTTTCGATCGCCCTTGGCGCGTCGTTCGTCGTCCCGGGAGCCCTGGCGAATGCGCAGCAGTCCAATGCACCCGCTGCGACTCCTCCGGCCGGGCCGGGTGTCAACGATGCAGCGCCGGATTTCACCCTCGCCGGTGCGGACAGGTATGGGCTGCTCAAAACACCCGTCAAGCTGTCCGACTATCGCGGACGAACCGTAGTGCTCGCCTTTTTCTTTCAGGCGCGGACCAAGGGCTGAACGATCCAAATGGAGGCGTACCGTGATCAGTACGCCACGCTCTTCAACAACGGCCGCAACGTTACGGTAATCGGCATCAGCGTCGATCCGGACACCGCGCTCGCTTCGTGGTCGCGCGACGAGGACTTCCCCGTCCTATTCGCCAGCGACCTTGGGGGAACCGTTGGGCAGCTGTATGGCGCCTTCGACGCCAAGAACAAGCTCGATAACAGATCGCTGTTCGTCATTCGTCCAGATGGCCGCATCGCCTACGTGACGAAGCCGTTCAAGGTGTTGACGCCGTCGGCGTACACCGAGCTCGCTGCTGTGGTCGATTCGCTGTCGCCACCACCAAAAGCGGAGTCAGCCAAATAGCAAAAGAGCCGCGGAAACCGCGGCTCTTTTTTTTCGGGGCGATCGCCGGACCTACAGGGCCTTTTTGATAGCGCCTTCGAGGTCCTGCTTCCCCCCCAATCCTGTATAGACCACCTTCCCCGACTTGTCGAGCACTACGACATAGGACGTCGCGGGAGCGTCGAACGCACCGGCCGCCTTTCCGTCGAGATCATAGTAGGTGTCGTGTGGCAACGGATGGGCGGCAAGCCACCGCCGCACTTTTTCCGGCGACTGATTGATCGCCACCGCGATCGCCATGAACTTCACCTGCTTGCCGTATTTCTTCTCGGCGTCGAGGAGCGTCGGCATCAGCTCGCGACAGTTGGGACACCAGGTGGCCCAGAACTCGATTAGCACCGGCGTTTTGCCGATGTAGTTCCCGAGCGGGATGTCCTTCCCATCCAGTGATTGCACCGACACCGCGGGCGCTTTGGCGCCGACGTCGATGCCCAGGTCCTGTGCTCGTGTTACGTCGGTGACCAGTGGAGAAAGCAGCACTGTTGCCAGGAATAGCCTGGAGAACCGCATCATTTGCCTGGGAAATTGGTCAGATCAGATGAGAAGCTGACCCATCTGCACAAGGTAATACTCCGCAACGACCAACATGATCAGCGCGAACAGCCGCTTGATCCAGACCATCCACAAGCCGGCCCTGGGGAGGCGAGCCAGCGAGCCGCTGAACAGGCCCACCACAACGAGAAGCGTGCACATCCCCAGCGAGAAAACGAAGAGATAGATGAACCCGAGCACGCCGCTCTTTGTCGAGGTGACCCAGGTAAGAACCGCTGCCATCACCGGCGCCGAGCAAGGCGCTGCGACGAGACCTGAGACCGCGCCCATCACGAAGACGCCGTAGAAGCTCCCGCCCTCCCCGGCAGCGGACGCCCTCGCCAGCAGCCAGGACGGCACTCGGACAGGAATTACATCGAGCATCGCCAGCGCAGCGATGATGAGCAGGTTGGCCATCGCGAAATACAGCCACGGATTGGTGCTTACCGAGCCGAACAGAGTGCCGGTGAGACCGGCGAAGAGTCCGAGTGACGCGTACGCCAACGCGAGGCCGAGGACGTAGGTGAGGGTCAGGAAAACGGTGCGCGATCGCGGGCGCGCCGTCTCGCCGACAGAAGTGCCCCCGACGATCGCCGCCGTGATCGGAATCATCGGATAGATGCACGGCGCCAGGCTCGTCAGTACGCCCGCAATGAACAAAACCGGCAGCGCGGTCAGCGGGCTGGAGGACAGCTGACTCGAGATGTGCGAGAAATCCATTTCAGTAGATGGAAGAGCGAAAACCACACTGAAGAATACCAGCCGGGAGCTTCGAGCGGACCAGCCGGCAGCACCGAGCCTGGAAGAACGTGTGAAGAAGCGGCAGGACTGCGCCAGTATTGCGGGGTAGTCGACCACTCTATAAAGCTCGGGGCCGCAAGCTGCTCCGCTCACGGCTCCTCGCTGGTAGTCTTCAGTTTGTAGTCTCTACTTCCTGGTCAGCAGCTCCTCGAAGAGATCGAGCGCGCGCGGATCGTTGGATTGGCCCAGCCAGAACAACGCGTTCTTCCTGATCTCCGGATCCTTGTTTGTCCGCGCTACCGCTATCAAAGCCGGAACACCCTCCGCGCGCGGACGCTGCGAGAGCGCGAATACCGCCTGCTCGCGCACTTCGCGATCCACTCCGTTGTCGACGACGATGTCGTTGAGGCCGCGCGTCGCCGCATCGCCAGCCGCCTGGCCCAGCCAGAATACCGACTGGGTCCTCGTACTCCGTGGAATATCCGAATTGCGCGCGATCCTGATCAGATCCGGCCAGATCTCGGCGCTGTCGGCGATCGTTGCCGGAAGGATCGCTTTTTCTCCCATGCTTCCGCGTTCGGTGCGGGCGATCGAGACCAGATAGTCTGCGGCTTCTCTCGCCGGCACCATTCCCAGATCAACGACGTCGGAGCCCGCCGGACGCCAACGACCGCCGACGTAGAACCGCAGGTCCGAGATCTCGCCGTTTCTTCTATCGATTACCACGCGGCCCGGACCCATGCTGCAATCGCTTTCCCACTCCACGTCGCGCGACGACTGCCAATCGTTGCCCCAGGTCGTGCGCCCGCGTCCTCGTCCGCCGTTATGCCAGGAGTTGCCGCTGCCGCAGACTCCCGGCTTTGCGGTGAATGACATTCGGACGGTGCCATTGGACACACGAGCAACCCTGCTCGCGATGCTCTGCGCCGAAGCTACCGTCGCTCCGGCCAGAGCGGCGAAGGCAATGACTGCCGCCTTCGCCACCGAGGTCGTCCTCATCGGGCTCATCGGTTGATCAGGTCCATCAGGAACTGCTGCACCCGCGGGTCGCGCGACTGGCCGAGCCAGAAGATGGCTTTCTTGCGCAGCTCCGCGTCTTTGTCGTTCTTGGCGATGTCGAACATCTTGTCGATCGCCGCCTTGTCACTCTGCCGCTGCGACAGCACGAAGATGATCTGCTCCTTCATCTCGGTATCGCCCATTCGGTCGTAGAGCTGAGCAAATTCGGGAATGGCCACGCCGGACTGACCCGCCCAGAAGATCGCTTTCTTGCGCAGCTCCATGTCTTCCTTCGGGTTGACGGCAATGTTCATCAGCCACTGCTCGTTCCCCGCCCCGCGCTGCTGGGACAGAGAGAAGAGAATCTTTTCCTTCAGATCCTCGTTCGTGAGGCGCGAGTAGAGATTGCGCAGGAACTCGGTGTTCTCTGAGTTGCGACGCTGCCCGAGCCAGAAAATCGCTTTCTCGCGCAAATCCGGCGACTCGCTCTCTCTAGACGCAAAGTCCCTGAGACTCTGTTGCGCCCTGGGCTCGTTTTGCTGGGAGAGAGCGAACAGTGCTTTCTCCTTGATGTTCTCGTCGGCGTTGCCGCGCAGGATCTCCTCGAGGAGGCCAGTCGATCCGGGGACCTGCGACAGCCAGAACACCGCCTGCTCGCGCACCTCCTCATCCGGATCGCTCCGCGCGACGTTCATGAGAATGTTCGCGGTTTCTGCCGTTCTCTTCTGCGACACCAGGAAGACTGCTTTCCGGCGTAGCCCCGCCGAGCACGCGTCGCGGCGAGCTAGAACCTTCTGCAGAATCGGCATCGCTCTGTCCGCATCCATCTGCAGCAATGCATTCAATGCGGCGATACGATCGTCGTTGTCATCGTCGTCAGACGGACAGCTGCGGCCCTGCGAGCCCCGCGGAATCGTGACGGTCTGCCCGTCGGTGACATCGACGTCACCCTGTGCCTTGGCATCGATGTCCGCCGCGCACGACTCATCACCTCGCTTGGCAAGCTCTCCACAGACGCGCGTGAGCAGCAGCGCGCCGTCGTTCTTGGCGACCGACGGGTAGCGCGACTTCAATTGCTTGAGCCGATCGCGGGCGGTTTTCAGATCGTCCTCGTTTCCACTCCTGTAGAGGGAGTAAGCCTCGTAATACATCGCCTGCCCGGCATATGCCGACTGCGGATAACGCTCGGGAATCCGGTGAAAGATTTCCGCCGCCCGCTTATAGTCGTTGCGCGACATTGCCTCTCGCGCCAGGCGGTAAAGAGAATCGGCGGAATCGGCCTTCGCCCAGGGCTCGGGCGGCAGCGGAGCCGCCTGTTGATCGAGCGCGGTGAACTCCTCGCTCAGCTGAGTATTCGCGGCGGCAAATCCAAGCCGCGCGAAGTTGATGTCATTTGAAGGTTGGCTGACTGGAGCTTTGCCGACTCCAATCGCCGAAGAAATTATTGCTGCTGCCGTGAGTAGTGTTCTCATTGTCATTGAAAGGTCCTCAACCACCACGCTGCGCGTTCGCGGGATTCGCGATGCGCAGCCTCGTCATTACATGATCCTGCTGCAGCGTCTTCTCAATCATCTCGCGGTCCTGCGGCGTGCTTCCGGGCGATAGCTGGACGATCTGGACGAGCACCAGCTCGAGATCTTCCAGCAACGGACGCCGTTGCGGATCGTTGGCGACGGGTGAATCCAACAGTAGACGGGTGTTGTTCAGAAGCTGGCGTGCCCACGACCCGAGCTGCGCATCCATCTGCTGATCGGCGGTAGAGCGCGTCCTGAATGAAGTCAGGAGTGCTTCTGCTTGACCGAGGTGGTTGCCCACCGTGATCCTTTCAGCCGGACTAAGCGGAGTGGGCGCCGGATCTCCGCTCGCGACTGCCGACCGGTTCCCCACGCCCGTCGTACGGGCTTCCCCAGAGTTGTTCCGCCCAACCCCCTGCCTCATGTTGCCGGTACGCTGTGATCCGGCGTCAGTCACTTCAGGTCTATTCTCCGTACCCCCGGCGGAAATACCCGCCCCATCGATACGAATGTCGGGCCGAGTCGCCGCCCGAGTCGCGGGCGCTACCCCCTCCGGCTGGGTCGGCGACGCCGTCGCAACCCGCGCGGTAGTCGGCGATGCCGTCCACCGTCCAATGCCCACACCTGTCGCCACCAGCAGCATCGCGGCCGCCGCGGCGCCCAGCCACACCTTCGTTCCGAATCTCCTCGCGGAAATCGGAGCCACCAAGCCACCACCGTATACCACTCGCGGGCCAGCGGCGCGCCTGGCCTGAATCGCGGTCCACATTTCATCCCGCGGAACGCGGACGGGAGGCGTGTTGTATCCTTGCGCCTTCGTCCTCAGAAACTCTTCGAATTTGTTGTCTTCAGTCATGACACCCACTCCGGTGCAAAATCCGCCAGCAGGACGCGCAGCTTGCTCCTCGCCTGAAACAAGTGGGACTTCGACGTTCCAACTGGAATGTTGAGAGTCCCGCTGATCTCCTCGTGCGTGTAGCCTTCCACGTCATGCATCACGAAAACCATCCTGTATTTGTCGGCCAGCGAGTCGATCGCCCTCGCCAGCCTCTCCTTCAGATCGGGCTCGGCTTCAACCCTCGTCGAGCCGACCGTTATTCCCTCTTCAATCGGCGCTTCCCGATTCCTCTGCCGCTTGGTCTTTCTCAATCCATTGAGCGCCACCGATACACCAATCGAATGAAGCCAGGTGGACAGAGATGATTCACCGCGGAAACTGCCGATCTTTTCAAATGCCCGGATGAAAGTCGCCTGCGTGAAATCCCTCGCCAGGTCGTCATCTCCGGCCAGACGAAACGCCAGCCGGTAAATGCGGTCAACGTACGTCTCATACAGCTCACGCTCAGCGGCCGCATCGCCAGCAACCACGCGTGTGATCAAGTGGATATCATTCACCGAGCTTTGAGACTCGTAGGCTACCATGGGCATTGTCGAACTTCTGACAACATTAGTGGCGAAAGGGTTGAGCACATCGGGTAGGCTTTTTGGCGGCCCCTAAGACTAAAGAAGACTACCAGCCAGGGGCTGCGGGCGGAGCGGCTGGTGGCAGCGGACTCAAGGCAACTCGTTACATTCTCGCTCGGCGCTCCCAGCCGCTCCGCTCAACGCTGCCGGCTGGTAGTCTTCAGTGGCCGTTTTGGCCCATTACCCGACTGAGGCTCGAATGAAGTTCACGCAGCTTGGAAAGAGCGGTCTCGAAGTGTCCCGGATCTGCCTCGGCTGCATGACCTACGGCACCCCGAAATGGCGGCCTTGGGTCCTCGACGAGGTCGATTCCCGCCCCTTCTATAAGAAAGCCCTCGATCTCGGTATCAACTTTTTCGACACCGCCGACATGTACTCGATGGGCGTCAGCGAGGAAGTCACCGGTAGGGCGCTCCGCGAGATGGCGAAGATGGACGAGATCGTCCTTGCCACCAAGGCTCATTTCCCGATGGGTGATGGTCCGAATATGGGCGGCATCTCGCGCAAGCACATCGTACAGGCGTGTGAAGCGAGCCTCCGGCGACTGGGCGTCGACACCATCGACCTGTACCAGATCCACCGATTCAAGAGCACTGTGCCTATCGAGGAGACGCTGGCCGCGCTCGACCACCTCGTCCATCACGGCAAAGTTCGCTACATCGGGGCCAGCTCCGGATACGCGTGGCAGATGGCCCGCGCGCTGAGCACGTCGGAAAGAAATGGTTGGGCCCGGTTCATCTCGATGCAGAATCACTACAATCTCGTATACCGTGAAGAAGAGCGTGAGATGATTCCGCTCTGCATCGACCAGGGTATTGGAGTCATTCCCTGGTCGCCGCTCGCGCGCGGGCGTCTCGCCAGAACGACGCCGTCGCCAGCCACGGGAACAACGCGGGCCGACAGCGACACTTACGCCGTAGACCTGTATGACTCACCATCCGATCTGAAGGTGATCGAAGCGGGGCGAAAGGTCGCTTCCGAGCTCGGCGTCGCCCCATCGGAAATCGCACTCGCCTGGCTGCTGCAGAAGCCTGGAGTGTCGGCGCCAATTGTCGGCGCGACCAAGATCGAGCATCTGGAGAGCGCCGTTCGCGCTCTAGACGTGGAGCTGAATCCGGAGCACGTCCGTGCACTGGAAGAGCCCTACCAACCCCACCTCGTGCGCGGGCACTGAGGGCCTGGAAAGTGCGCGGCCATCGGATGTCCTTCAGAGGCCGCGCATGACGGAGCCGCTACATCCTGACATCTCGCGTCAATCGCCGTGGAAGCTTCTGGGACGCGCGCTTCTGCTTCGCTGCCCCAACTGCGGTCACGGCGGGCTGTTCACGGGATTCTTCGAAATGAAAGAGCGATGTGCCCACTGCGGCATTCTCCTCGAGCGCGGTGAGTCCGACTATTTCCTTGGCGCCTACACCCTCAATCTCATCGCGGTCGAGTGTCTGCTGGCACTCGGCTTCCTGATAGTCGTGGTGGTCACGTGGCCCAGGCCGCCATGGGACGCGATCCAGTACGGCGGGGTTGTGTTGTCGATACTCGGCGCTGTTCTTTGCTACCCGTTTGCCAAGACAACGTGGCTGGCGGTGGACCTGACCTTCCGGCCACCCCACCGCGAGGATTTCATCACTCGCGTGAAGTAGGAGCTACTCTCCCACTCCCACGGCGTAGCGCTCCGACGGCGACGGAAGCTGTGCGACGTTGACATCGATCGGCAGCCTTACACCGTTGTGCGTCTCGACAACATCCAGCACGCCCTGCCAGACCTGCGCGAACGCATGGCCGACCTCCGACGGATCCTTGTCGGTCGCGAAACCCTGGGTGCTGGCAATCCAGAACGGCGGATCGTTGGCGACCCCACCGCCGGTCAGCACCTGCTTCACGTCATTATAGATCAAATCAGCGTTGTGACTGTGCGCGTAATAACCAGGCTGAAAGCGCCCGTCCTCGAGCACGCGCTTCGTCCACGCCTCGTAGTATGCGCGCATTGCCTTGGGGACCGTTTCCATGCGCTCGATGTCGAGAAAGATCGTCGTGCCGCGGCCGAATCCCTCCGCCGCGGTCTTGGCGATCGCGTCGTTGGCATCCCTCAGGCCGCGGTCGGCGCTGACGAATTGCGTGGAGCAACTCCCGCCCGGTGATGCGCGTGGCGATACGAGCACTTTGACAGGCACGCGCTTGTTGACGTAGCGAGTGACGCGCTTACCGCTCTTCGTCTTGACGGTCTGCTTGGCGCGCTTGGTGACGTAACGGGTAACAGCGACCTTCTGCCCAGGAGTTCTGCCCCATGTCTGTTGGCCGACATATATCACCGCCATTCCCCAACCCATGCTGGAAAGCGTGTCGCGTCTCCCTTCCCACGAGTCATCGTTGTGGCACGGCGCTGACAGATAGTAGCCGACCCAACGATATGGCTTGTCGGCGGTAAGCCATGCTCTCATCGCGTCGTCGCCCGGGTAGGCGAACGTATCGAATCCGAGGTGCGGCCCCGTAACCGAAAGGTTCTCTGCGATGTTCGCCGACGCCGTAGCAACCGCCGCCGCGATCGACGGTGGGGCTATGGACGTACCGGAGCTGACAATGAGACCGCCGGTCAGCAAAGCCAGGATCGATCGCCATTGAATTTTCGGCATTCCTCAGTCCAGGCTAAAGGGGAACGTAGCGAAGACCGCAGTGGCTCGGCGGGGTCTCCACATATCGGTCATACCCGCTTGGCCATGATCGTTCCCCTGACCTCTCAATCTGTCCAGGAAAAGTGACAGCTGGGCTTGAACGGCAGAGTCCGGATTTCGTAACTCTATGGTCATTCAGCACTTAGCGTCATGGCATGGACTGGTATTCCTAATGCCCCATACGGACTCAACCTCTTCAGTGGAGTCGCTTATGGATCACCTGCGACGCTTGGTAGGTCTCTCTGGAGTCCTATCGTATTTGGCTGTACCCGCCGCCGTGGCCGCCCAAGTCGCGGGAGGCGTGGGCTTCTACGGGTCCCTCGAGAACTCGGAACCCATAACCAGAACCCTCGGCGGCATCACTCTCAGTGTCGGGACACCATTCCTCGGCATTCGAGGGAGTGGCGGAATCGGCATGT
>DASYIM010000206.1:0-5643 GCA_035997625.1 Gemmatimonadaceae bacterium | reverse complement strand
GGATTGGTATTGGTGATCACGGACAACTGGGTCGCGCCACCGATCTCATCGCCGAGCTGAGCGATCGTGCCGTTGGCTGCCGCCACCTGGAACTGCACCGGCAGTCCGCCGAGCCCGATCGTATTTTGGTGCTCATTGTCGTGATGGTTGCTGCCGACGATCCTCACGAATGCCTGGAAGTTGCCGCCCCCGACAAGCGTGACCGCGGTCGGCCCTACCGGCTGTATCGTCGCGGCCAGTGCTGGGCCAATGTTGCTGAATCTCTTGGTCAGTCCACCCAGCCCGAGATCGACGCCGTACGCCGTCTGCACGCCGAAGACGGAGCCGAGACCCGTTCTGATTTTGCTCCACGTCGCGCGCGCGAACTGCGTGGCACTATTGGACGGAGCAGCGCCGATTATCGGCGTCGTATTGCAGTTGCGCGCGGCCGCTGAGAGAATGCCCACATCGTTGGCGTCTGCCAGAGCGTGCGCTGGCTCGTTCGGACCAGACGCATACATCTCGGCGAATTTCTCACGCGCGTCACCAGTGCCCTGCAGCGAGTAGCAAACGGCAACCGTGACCGCTTGCGCAAACTGATCTCCATTCTCGTTGATCGGAGCGAGGGCTGGCGTGACAGTGAAATGGAAGCAGCCAGGGAACTGCTGCAGCGGCAGCCCGATGTGACATGGCTTTCCCGACGTGCCGTTGCCCGCGTTGGTCGAACCGAGATCGACCGAGGCGATGGTCACCACCACGTTTTGCGGTCCAGTCGCGGGCAGCCAGCCATTGGGGAATTTTGCGCCGCCAATTGCACCCGCTCCCCCATCGACTGTCACGGTCTGGAAACCCGCTGGGTTGTTGTTCGTGATCGTCGTGGAGACACAGAGATTCGCCACGCCGCAAAGAGTCGATCCACCGCCCTTTTCGACGCGGAAGGGAATCGGCAGCAACACGTCGTCCACGAGTTGTATGACCTGCCCTGTATTCGTGTACTTCCACTGGAACAGATTCGCCATCGGATCGACATCGGCTACGCCGAGCGGAGTCGAGTTTCCGTCGATGAAGACTTTGATCCGATAGTATTTGCTGACGTTCAGGTTCGACTGGCGCGTATCCCAGAGCACGTAGTAAAAACCGTCGGGGGGCAGATTGAAGAGGTTCCACCAGCCATTCTGCCGCACTGGGAGGTTGACGAGCTGTACGCTGCCCGGGGCGAAAGTCTTCTTCGGCGCGTCGGCAACACAGCCAGTCGTCGCCGACGGCAAACCTTGCGCGTTGAGATTCTCGGACTTGAGCTCGCAGATTTCGATCTTGAGACTCGGCCGCAGAGTGTTGTTGAACTTGCCGAGCTCGAAGTCCCGGTTCCCGAGTGGAAGCGGAACCATTGGTGGGAGGAAGAAGAAATCCTTATTGCCACCGTGGGCGCCGTCGAGAATGATTTCCGACGGTTCCGAAGGCGCGGCAATGGATGTCGGTTCCTTGGTTGGTTCGCAGGCAACGGCGAAAATGAGCGCAGCGAGCGCTGACAGGCGGATTTTCATTTTACCCCGAGGTGAGTCTAAGACGCCCCAGCATAGGCGTCCGCGTGGCGGTGTCAATAGTCGCGCGCGCGCATCGCACCGTTGTCGCGCTGGTGCATCATGGTTTGGTACACAATCGAACCTATTTGGCGGACGCGACTCGCACGAGCGCGGCTTCCCTAGATCCTTCTGGCGGCTTGCCCCAAAGGCTCATATAGTAGCCTTCGGTATAGTGGGCGGCAGCAATCCCTTACGACGAGTGAATGCCTACCTCTCTCGACCGTCTTCGCACTGCCATTTCATCGAGATACGAAATCGTTCGTGAGCTCGGTCACGGAGCCATGGCGACGGTCTATCTCGCCCGCGATCTCAAGCAGAATCGGGACGTGGCCATCAAGGTCATTCGCGACGACGTCAGCTTCGCGCTCGGCCCCGAGCGCTTTCGACGCGAAATAGAGCTCGTAACGCATCTGAGCCACCCTCATATCCTTCCCATCTACGATTCGGGGGACGCGGACGGCGAGCTCTTTTACGTCATGCCTTACGTAGAGGGGGAATCGCTGCGCGCAAAGCTCAATCGTGAGCGGCAGCTCTCACTGGACGAAGCGCTGCGCATCACCTGCGAGGTTGCCAGCGCCCTCGACCATTCACATCGACACGGCATCGTCCACCGCGACGTCAAGCCGGAGAATATTCTTCTCGAGGATGGCCAGGCGCTGCTCGCTGACTTCGGCATCGCGCGCGCCGCCAGCGCGCTCGGCGCGGAGAAGCTGACGTCGACCGGCGTCTCGCTCGGAACCCCGACGTACATGAGTCCCGAGCAGGGGATGGCCGATCCGAATGTGGACGGTCGCAGCGACATCTACAGCCTCGGCTGCGTGCTCTACGAGATGCTCGCCGGCCAGCCGCCGTTCACGGGACGCACTACGCAGGCGCTGATAGCGCGACATACGATGGATCAGGTTCCGTCGCTCGCCGTAGTGCGCAGCAGCATCCCCGAAGAAGTCGAAGACGCGATCCTGGTCGCCCTCGAGAAGGTCCCCGCCGATAGATTCGCCACGGCAGCGGACTTCGCCAACGCGCTTCAAGCCTGCCGGCAGAGCGGAGTCCATACCGTCCGGCGTACGGGCCAGCGCACTCGACAAAGGAATCGCCCTCCACAGCGAAACCCGCGCAAAATCGCTTCGATCGCCGCGCTTGTCCTGGTTCTTTTGATCGGAAGCGGATGGGCCGCCAAGAGCCTGGTCTGGGATGCACGGCCCAAGCCCGCGCTCGCAGCCGCCGGAGACTTTGCCCTCAAGCGCATTGCTGTCCTCTACTTCAAAGACCTCAGCCCCGACAAACGGTTGGCCTACCTCGCCGATGGTCTGACTGAATCGCTGAACGAGCGGCTCTCTCGTGTCGAGGCGCTCGACGTGATTTCCACCGGCGGCGTCGGTGCTTTCCGCGACAAAGGTGTCGCGCTCGACAGCATCGCGCATTCCCTCGAAGCCGGTACGCTCGTCGATGGCACCGTTGAGCCGGACGGAAACAACGTCCGAGTGACAATGCGCCTGGTGGATGGCAATAGCGGTGCGGAGCGTGAACGGACTTCCGTGGTGGAATCGCTCGCCAACCCCATTGCGTTGGAGACGAAGCTCGCCGAGAAATTGTCGATCATGCTTCGCGGGTGGCTGCGGGACGAAGTTCGCATGCGAACGTTGCAGGCGGGCACTCAGAACCCCAACGCCTGGTCGCTGGTTCAACGAGCGGAGAGGTTGCGCAAGGACTCCGACCTGCTCGATCAGAAGGGAGATGAGGCGGCCGCGAAACTTGCTCTCGGGCAGGCTGACAGCCTGCTCGCGCAGGCCGAGTCTCTGGACCCTCGCTGGCCCGAGCCGATTGTCCTGCGGGCGAGAATCGCTCTGCGACTCGAGCAGATGAGCAACGACCTGGGTGAAGTAACGAAGCTGATTGACGCGGGGCTCGCACACGCGAATCGGGCGGTTGCGCTCGATCCGCGCGATGCCGACGCGCTCGAGATGCGCGGCACCATGCAGACCCGGCCGGTCGTCAATGGATTGGTCAAGGACCAGCGCAAGATCGATGACCTGCTCCGCGGCGCTGAGAAAGATCTGCGGGCGGCGATCGCAATAAATCCGACCCAGGCTGGCGCGTTGTTCCGGCTTAGTCAGATACAATATCAAAAGGGCGCCAACCCGATCGAAGCCTATACGCTCGCGCAACGAGCGTACGAAGCGGACGCGTATCTGGCGGCGGCACCTCTGATACTGTGGGGACTGTACTCGACCTCGTACGACATTGGTCAGTTTCCCAATGCCAAGACGTGGTGCGACGAGGCCCAGCGGCGGTTTCCCCACCAGGTCGTCGCCGCGCGCTGCCAGCTGTGGATCATGACGACCAAGGCGGTACGGGCCGACCCGACTGAAGCGTGGCGGAGGGCTGCCGATTACGAAGCCGCCGTACCACCGCAGGAGCGCGAGTACTATCGCCGCGAGGGGCAGATTGTCGTGGCGGCCGTACTCGCGCGGGCAGGCCTCGGCGACAGCGCGCGCAAGGTTCTCACTCGGGCACGTGCCAATCGGACGATCGATCCTCGCGGCGAGTTGATGGGTTACGAAGCGTTCGTTCGCACCCTGCTGGGAGAAAAGAAAGAGGCTGTACACATTCTCCAGCAATACCTCACTGACCATCCCGAGCACCGCCGCGGCTTCGCCAAGGCCAACGCGTGGTGGTGGCAGGACCTTCAGAACGACCCCGAGTTCCAGACTCTGATCGCCGCAGGGAGCTAATCCGGAATGCGGCGCACGTCTGATTAGCTGACTAACTGGAGACCCATGCCGACCAACAACATGCTCGACTCTCGCGCCGCGCTTGCGAGCGAGATAGCCGAGTCGGTGAAGCAAGCGGTGACGGCGAAGCAATCGTCGGAACAGCTCAAACTGGCAATCGAAAAGACATTGCTCGAGGAGGCGCGGCACTCCGAGCTCAAGCTCGCATATCTGCGAGTGGGCGCAGCTGGAGTTTTTTCGCTTTTCGTATTTGGCCGGCTCCTGCTTTCCGAGTTTACGAGCGTTGGGGCGCCCACCACCGGAAGCCTCGGCGCCGCCCTCGGTTGGATGACGTTCGCGGCCGGGATTCTGCTGCTGCTGCGACGAGAGTGGTACAAGCCCTGGCTGCGCCGCGCGTTCCCAATTGCCGATGCCGCGCTGCTCGTGATCGCGTTGGGCGTCAGCCAGATCGGATCTGATCCGTTCTCGAAACCGGCGGGTCTGTCCACAACTTTTGCCGTCCTTTGCGTGGTGCTTGCCTTCACCGGAGCGTTTCGTCTCACGCGCTCGGCGGTGGAGCTCACCACCGGCTTGGCGGCGCTGGCCCTGCTGATTACGACGGGGCTCGGTTGGCTAGCGCCTCCGGCGGCTGGCGGAGGACTGGTCGCCGTTGTCCTCGCGGGCGTTCTCGCTCTTGCCGTCACCGACATGATTCGGCGGGTCGTGCTGAACGAGGTGGGACGCGCCTCACTCAACAAGCTGTATGGCGAAGCGCAGGAAGTGATCGACGCGCGCGAAGAAATTCTGCGCATCGTCGCGCACGATCTGCGAAATCCGTTGAACACCATCTCCATGGCGACGTCGCTATTGATGGAGGATGGCGGGCTGGACGCGGCCCGCACCAGTCAGCTGAAGATCATCCGCCGTTCGGGCGAACGCATGAACCGGCTCATTCAGGACCTGCTGAGCGTGACGTCGATCGAAGCGGGACGCCTGTCGATTGCGCCGCGGAAGGTAGCAGTCAAAGATCTCCTCCACGAAGCGTCCGAAATGCTCGAGCCGATCGCGCGTGAGAAATCGATCACCCTCACCGTCAGCGCCGTCGATGATCTGCCGACGGTGCGCGCCGACTCCGCCCGAATGCTCCAGGTATTCTCGAATCTTGTCGGGAACGCTGTGAAGTTCACGCCGAGCGGTGGCGCGATAACCCTTGCCGCGGCCAGAGTCGGCGCGAGCATCGAGTGCTCTATCGCCGACAACGGTCCCGGCATTCCAGCGGCGCAGATTCCACGGCTCTTTGGAAAATTCTGGCAAGCCAAGAGGGGCGATGGTCGCGGGGTAGGACTTGGCCTCGCCATCGCCAAAGGCAT
>DASYIM010000205.1:0-6177 GCA_035997625.1 Gemmatimonadaceae bacterium | reverse complement strand
GGCCAGATCGATGCCCGCCAGGTGGATCGATCCGGATGTCGGCTGCAGAATCCCCGCGATCATTCGCAGCGTGGTCGTCTTACCCGCGCCGTTGGGGCCGAGAAAGCCGAACAGCTCGCCATCGGGCACACTCAGGTCGATTGAGTCCACAGCGGTGAACGATCCGTAATTCTTCTTGAGCGAACGAAGTTCTATCATCTGGTTCCTGATTTTCTGCGTTTGGCGCGCAGCGTATCCTGCGCGGCTTTTACGTTCTTGAATGCGATCTCGAAGGCGGTGCGTAGGGTGGATATGTTGCCCGCCTGCGATGCGACGAGACGGCCCTCGGCGTCCACCCACGCCGTCAGGCCGCGGGTCGTGTCATCGATGCGCCACGCACGCACAGTGTCGCGATGCGCGACCACCCATTGTCCATCCGCGGCCGCCGTTGCGCTGTCTACAACCGTGAACAGCGACTCGGCGCGGATCTGCAGCTCGGGTCGCATCACCGTCCGCGTCGTCGGATCGAATACCGACATCGTCTGCTTTCGCCCGATTGTCGGCGGCCCGCCGAGCATGAACGCTACGGCTGCCAGCGACGGCGTGAACAGGGGAGGGGTGAACGTATAACGAGCTGGCGGATGGCCGCCCGCCCTCTTCGTCGTCCCGGCTATGAACAGCGACGTGTCTTCCTGGACGGCTGCCTTGATCAAGAACGGGCGCGTTGGCCTGACGATGTCGATGGTGAGGTCGGCCAGCCTGAATCCACGGGTGAGCCGGGTCCGCCAGCGCGCCGATGTTCTCTCAACGCCCACGCGAGACGGGAAATCGCCGACGAAATACTCCTCGCTCACCAGCGTGTTCTCCGTCGTATCGAGCGCCGAGGAGGCGCCGCCGATCTGCTCGCCGTCGCGCTCGACGGTGTAGTAGAACGTGGCCGGCTGCAGCCTCAGCGCCACTTCCGACATCCGCTGTGATTCGCTGCGGTTGGCGTTGCGGTGGAGCATCATCGCCATGCCGGCGAGCCACAGCGCGACAATCAGAACAGCTATCGCGGGACGACCGTACTTCATTTATCTGGGCGCGCGCCACGGGCGCGACTATTCGTGCTCGGTCGGGGATTCACCCCTATTAGACGATTTGGAGGCTCGGCGGTTGTACGATTTCGCAGACCAGGCCGTGGCAGCCTGCAATGTCTACGACTAGACGATCTGTAGGCTCGTCTCGCTATTGATCCAGCCCAGATATCGCTCCAGCCCACCCGTGACGGGAACGGCCAGAAGTTCCGGCACTTTATAGGGGTGTAACTCCTTGAACGCTTTCTCCAGCCCGTGAATCGCGCCCGAGCGCGTTTTGAGCATCACCACGACTTCCGTCTCGTCGGCGAGCTTGTCTTCCCACCGGTAGAGTGATCTCGCCGCCGGCATGATCGTCCCGCAGGCAACCAGACGCCGGTCCAGCAGCGCGCGCACGAACTTCGCCGCTTCATCGGTGTTGGCCAGAGTAGTTAGAACGACAACCGCGTCTGTGTGTGGCACTGCGCCATTCCGGGTGTGGATGTGGAGAATCTAATGAGTAAAGCTTAACAAGGCCCTCGCGCTGGAACATCTTACGTAAGCCGGACCTACATAGGTAGCATGCGCATCGACCCCTATCTGTACATAAATCGAGAGCTGAGCTGGCTCCAGTTCAACGCCCGTGTGCTCCACGAGGCGTTCGATCCGAGAAACCGTCTTCTGGAGCGGGTCAAGTTCCTGTCGATCTTCAGCACCAACCTGGACGAGTTCTTCATGGTGCGGGTCGCCGGACTGCGGCGTCAGATCGCCGCGCACGTGCATCAGACCGCACCCGACGGCATTCCGCAGCCCCAACAAATGGAGGCGATAGCAAAACGCGTCGCCGAGCTGGTCGAACAACAGCGAAAGTGCCTTTGCGACGTGCTGCTTCCCGAGCTCGAGAAGCACGACATCGAGATTGTCGGCATGAAGGATCTCGACGAACGGGAGCGCGCGCGCATAACCGAGTTCTTCGAGTCGCAGGTTCAGCCGGTTCTTACACCGATGATGCTCGACTCCGGTGATTTCCTGAGGCCATACGTCACCAACCTCGCGCTGTCTGTTGCCGTCGAGATCCGCGACAGTGCGACGGGGAAGTCGCGCCTCGGTCAGGTGGTGGTGCCGAAAAGGCTGCCACGCTTCGTGCCTTTTGGCAGAGAGAATCACTTCGTCCCACTGGAGCAGCTGATCGGCGCGAACCTGGATTCCCTTTTTCCGGAAATGGAGATCCAGGACTGGACCGCGTTTCGCGTTACTCGCTACTCCGATCTCGAGCTCCCCGTCTTCGACGACGACGACGATCTCCTCACCGCCATCGAAGAGCAGGTGTTCGACCGGCGTTTCGGCGAAGTGGTGCGCATCGAAGTCGAGGAGGGAACCTCACCACAGCTGCGCGATCTGATCCTCACCGCGCTGCAGCAGGAGCAGCCGGATGACATGTTGTCGGCTGAAGACATCGTCGAGACCGGTCCGCTGCTCGATCTTGGCGATTTGATGTGGCTCTCCGGCATGAACATCCCGGAGCTGCGCGACCAGAAGTTGTCGCCGGCCACGCCGCCCGAGCTGGCGGACACATCGCGGTCGATCTTCGACGTTATCCGCGAGCGGGATATTCTCGTCCATCACCCGTTCGACTCCTTCTCAGCGTCGGTCGAGCACTTTCTGCTATCGGCGGCGAGGGATCCCAACGTCCTCTCGATCAAGATGACGCTTTATCGGACTTCGGGGGACACCGAGATCGTGCGCGCGCTCACCGAGGCTGCTCAGCGCGGGAAGCGTGTTGCCGTCGTCATCGAGCTCCAGGCCCGCTTCGACGAGATCAACAACATCGCCTGGGCGCGGGCGCTCGAGTCGTCAGGGGTGCGCGTCGCTTATGGGCTGCCGGGTCTCAAGATCCACACGAAGACGGCGCTCGTCGTGCGAAAGGATCGCGACGGCATCCGCCGTTACGTCCACATCGGATCCGGGAACTACAACTCGCAGACCGCCCACGTCTACACCGACCTCGGACTGTTCACGGCAGATCCCGACGTCGCGGCTGATCTCACCGACGTGTTCAATTCGATGACCGGGTTCTCGCGGCGCAATGACTTCCGGAATCTGCTCGCTGCCCCGCGCAACATGCGAACGCGGTTTACCGAGATGATCGATCGCGAGGCAGACCACGCCCGCAAAGGCCGGCCCGGCCGCATCATTGCCAAGATGAACGCACTCGTCGATCCCGAGATCATCCAGCATCTCTACGCCGCATCACAGGCCGGCGTCGACATCGACCTGATCGTGCGCGGCATCTGCTGCCTGCGCCCGGGTGTTCCTGGCGTCAGCGACAACATCAGCGTCATCAGCATCGTCGGCCGGTTTCTGGAGCACTCGCGCATTTTCTATTTCCAGAATGACGGCGATGAGGAAGTCTACTTCGGATCAGCCGACTGGATGCCGCGCAATTTTGACCGGCGGGTGGAGGTTGTCGCGCCCATCGAGGACAGGCTGCTCCACGCGCGCGTTTGCTCGCTGCTCGAGGTGCTGCTGGTCGACAACCGTCAGGCCTGGGACCTGCGCCCCGACGGGAGCTACGTCCAGCGGAAGCCAGGCCGCGCCCCGGTCATCTCGGCGCACGAGAGACTGGTGAACGACTCGTGGGGCCTGGCGCTCAGGCCCGTCGGCGACGGAGACACTCGATCGGCTCCCGCCCGAAGGAAGAAAGCCGCCGGCGCCTAGTCGGCGGCGCCGTCCTCGTCGTCGTAGGTCATCACCGATCCGTCGGGACCGACGATCTCGACCGGAACGTCCGTGACTTCAGCGAGCAGATTCGATTTGCGGCTCGCTCCCCACAGCTCGAGCCTCAGGTTGCCGTTGCTCCGCGCCGGAACCGCTGTCAGCCGCAGCGCACGTTCCAGCCAACGCACCTTTATCTCAGCCACCGCGCTGGCGTGACCGCGGTCGAATCCGTCGGCGACCCGCAGGATCGCCGAGAGTCGCTTGATCGACTTGCGTAGCGGTTTGTCGAGATCGCCGTAGTTGATGTGTTTTTTTCTGGGCTCGGCGCCACGGTGGTAACGTGCAACGTTGGCAATCACCATCTTCTCGGCCGGCGTCATCCCCAGCAGCTCGGCGTGCTCGATCAAATGGTATGAATGCTTGTTGTGCTTGTCGTAGCTGATGTGATATCCGATGTCGTGGAGCAGCGCGGCGTCGGCGAGCAGCTTTCTGTCATCGGCGGTGCAGCCAAGCTTCTGGCCGATCGAATCGAACAGCTGGAGCGCCAGCTTCTGCACGTGCCTGGAGTGCGGCGCCTCGTAGTGCGTCCGCTCCGCCAGCTGCAGCACCGAGCGCTCACGGGCGTCGCCGGGATCCGCCGGCGCGGGCGCGACGTGCGCGCTCTCCAGCAGAATTCCCTCGCGGATGCCGTACCCTGAGACGACCAGCTCCTTTGCTTCGACGCGGGCCGCCACTTCGGCGGCGACAGCCAGACCGCCGACGATGATGTCGCTCCTCGCCGCGTTCAGTCCGGGTACGGTCTGACGCTCCGCCAGCGACATGCTGTAGAGCGTCTCGATAATGTGCTCGAGCTCTCCGCGCGGAATCACAGTCCCGTGAACGGTCTTGGCGTCCCCCATTCCGATCCTCGCCAGATAGACCGATGCGAGGCTGGTGAACGTGCCGCCCGAGCAGAAGATTCGCGGTGAGTGCCAGTTACGCGCGGCCAGCTGACGGCGAAGCTCGTTGCGGACGTGCTTCCTCAGCTTGTTCATGTCCTTCTTCTTCGCGCCGCGTCCGAGATAACGCTCGGACATGTGGATGGCGCCGAGGGGAAGCGAGATCAGTCGCTCGACCAGGCCATCCTCGCTGAGCGACAGCTCCAGCGACCCTCCGCCGATGTCCATCACCACCGCGCGGCCGGACCCGAGATCGAAATGCGCCAGCGCGCTGCGGAAAGCGAGATGTGCTTCGTCTTCTCCCCGCAGAATCCTCACCTTGAGTCCCGTCTCGGTCCGCACGCGTTGCAGAAACGCTTCGCCGTTCTCCGCGTCGCGGACGGCGCTGGTAGCCACCACTTCGGTGTGCTTCACCCCGAGCTGGGCGCCGAGCGTCGCCATTCGGCTCAAAGCGATCAGGGCATTCTGAATTGTGATTTCATTGAGCGCGCCGGTTTCCAGCAGGCCGGCCCCCAGCCGCGGCGCCGCCTTCATTTCGTCGACGACACGGATCTCACCGTTGGGCGACACATCGGCGATAGTCTGACGGATCGAGTTCGACCCGATGTCGATCGCCGAGATTCGTATGTCCGGTGCGGTTCGCTGTGCTGCGGCGGATGTCGTCAAAGTCAGGTGCGGAGAGGCCGATCGTTCCATGCTATCAATCTGACGCGTCGCGCAGCCCGGCGAAACGGTTTCCTTTGAGGGGTACGCGCTCCTCGATCAGCCCTCGATTAGCGATGCCGTTGATCCTCGGCCCTCTGTAAGCTCCTCAATGACAGTTCCCGCCCGCCACATCCCATATTCCGCCATCGGCGTCGATAAAGCTGTGCACGTATTTCCCGTCTCCGAGAGTGAGCTTGATCACGCCGAAGTGTCCGTGAACCCTGTAGGCGGAATTGGGCGCGAGCTCACTGCGCACCCGGCGCAGATCTCCGCCGCCGGTGCCCGCGATGATCTCCGCCATACCAGTCACCGAGTCAGCGACGCCGGCGGGCGTCTGCGGAAAAAACCTTTCGTAGTGGTGCTCGTGGCCATTGAGGACCAGATCGACGCCCGCGCTGTAGAGGATGTTCCAGAGGTCTTGCACTTCTTCGGTCGCGCCATACACGCCGGAGCTGAACAGCGGCCGGTGAAAATAGGCGAGCGTGCACAGTGCCGGATGAGTCTTGAGATCACTTCGCAGCCAATCCTCCTGCGCCTTTGCCTCATCTGCCGAGCCGCGGCGGAACAGCAGCTCGCTGTTCAGCGAGACGACGTGCCACTTGCCGACGTCGTAGCTGTAGTAGCCCTTGCCCGGAGGACCGGCGCGGTCGCCGAAGTAGCTGAAGTAGGGTTGTCCACTGCCGCTGTCGTAGTCGTGATTGCCCGGCGAGGGATGAATCACGTTGAGCACGCGTGGCTTTCCCCAACTGGTGCCGAAGCAACGCTCGAAATCTCCCGCGACG
>DASYIM010000204.1:0-11485 GCA_035997625.1 Gemmatimonadaceae bacterium | reverse complement strand
CAACGAGCTCAGCCCGCGGCCGACCCGCTCATGGCCGCCAGCCGGTAGTCGTAAGGTGCCGTTCCCGACGGGTTACCCGAGCACGAGTGCTCCACCCGCAGCGTCACCGCCAGGCTGAGACTTACTATAGTAGTAGCGACGTAAGGAGCAATCACCCGCGCAAGCTGATTCGTGTTGGTCGGCTTCATGTGCATCTCCTGTTGTGGACGCCATCGAGTCGCAGTCGCGACTCTCAGCACGTCGTTCCATGATGCACACCGACCCGTTACTCACGCGTGAACCGCGCGATTACCGTTCCCACCACCGGCGACGGGTCGCGCGCGATAAAGATGGACTCGTACTCCGGATTGAATGAAGCAAGCTCCATCGTGCTCCCTCTCATCGAGGCGACGCGCTTCACGACGTGGCTCTGATCGGGCAGACGAGCCACGATCAGGTCGTCAACGCGCGGAGCCGCATCGAGCTGGATGAGAATCACCTCGCGCTGACCGAGCACTGGAGCCATGCTGTCGCCGGCAACGCGTAACGCGACGTAGCGTCCGGACGGGACGTCGTCCGGCAATTCCAGCCAGCGATCGCACGGCTCGTCCCACAATTCTCTCCCCGCGCCCGCGGCAACAGCCAGATCGAGAATCGTCGCGCACCGCTCGCGGCTTGCCGCAGGAACGGAGTGGGCGAGAGTGGCGCGAATCGACGCGGCACGCTCGCGGAGCTGCCGGCGTGGCAACCGCTTCTCGGCGAGACGGATCTTGAGACTCTCGACCGCTCCACAGGAGAACTCGGCCCCAGCCTCCTCGTCGCGCGCGCGCTGCTCGCTGTCGAGCCCCGTTCGCAGATCATTGGCGAGCCAGAACAGAAAGCGCTCGTCCTGATAGACGAGCTCGTCGTCCGCCAGCTCGATTTCCCGTCCGACCGCCGACATCAGATCATCGATCCCTCGATCTTCAAATCCTCCCATTGACCTTCTCCTCTTGATATGCCGCCGTCCCGGGCGCGAGCTGTACGCCGGCACGACGGAAAAACTTCTGCAGCTCATGTCTCTCGTCTGACTTGAGACCACGCAGATATTCGATCGCCAGTTTTCTGAAACGCGCCCGCAAACGGTGCAGTCGAACCCGCGCCGCGCCGTAAGTGATCCCCAGCTGATCGGCGATTTCCCGCAGCGGCACGTGCCGCTCGATGCAAATCATCATTACCGTCTCGTCTCTGGTCAGCTCGCGAGCGGCTGTCTCCGCGAGCTTTTTGATGGATGTTCGCGTGGATAATTGGTCGTCATGATCCGGTGCGTCGCTCGTGCGGACACCGTATTCCGAGTGGCACTCCGCGACAACCAGCTCGCCGAGCGCGCCGGTCCGGGCGTAGGCGCTCTCGCGAGCGGCGATCCGGCGACGCGAATCACGATGCCGGTTCCGCGCGCGGTTGCGCAGCGCGGCAACGAGATATCGCGTCAGATGCCGGGGCACGATCTGTCGCTCCATCAGGTGCAACGCCACGTCGTTCAGCAGTGTCGTGACGAGTTCGTCATGGTCCGCGGCGTCGATGCTCATGCGACGCGCCTGATCCCGGAGCAGCGGGGCGTAGAGGAGGAAGAATTCCCTGAGGGCGATTTCATCGCCGTGATGGATGCCGGCCACGAGGCGCGCGGACGTGGGAAACCGCGCGGAGGCGATGGCTTCGTCCTCACGCCGAGAGATGCTTCGATCCTGCTCCACCTGACCCTGACCTCCTCCGTCGTATTTTCCTCCGCGTCCCTGACGGACGCACACCAGGGCGTTACATCTCGTGCCGGCGAACCCATGCTCGCAGCGAGTTTTCGATTTTTCTGACGCGCGACGCCGAGAGTCCGGGCTGCCTCACACGGTCCCGCAGAATGGCCGAGCGCTGGAGTGGGAACCCGTTGTGCTCGGCGAGGGCAAGAATCCGGAGAACGTCGTCGGTGACGTGGGTCAGCGAATGAAGGCTCGCATTCTCGCGGCTCGTTCTTTCACGGAAGGCGAGGGCGTTTCGAACGCGGACCGCCTTGTCCATCTCTTCGCGGCTGGGTCGTTTCGAGCTGGCTGTGAATCCAAGATTGGCGAGGGCGCGACCCACGGCCGAGGTCTCGGTGTTCTCGAGACACGAGGTAGTGTTTATGTCGCTGTCCCCTTCCCTTTCCGATGCCCAGCCCGTCGCCGCGGGCAGCGTCTCGTCGGCGCCGCGATAGACGAGCGCCTTGAAGGTGATCTCGCCGTCGTGCCGGGCGACCAGCTCGGTGTTGATTCGGCCCTGCGGAAAGCGCGAGTAGAAAAGCTCGATGCGCTCAGCGACGGTCGCGTACTGGTCGGGATTGAAGAAGGAGTCTGTCTTCGACATCGGGTCGCCTGCAACGCCGGGATAGGCCCTCCAAGCTATCACCGAAGAAAGGCCGAAGCAAGGGCTAATCGGAGGGAATTTGCTAGCGAAGCGACCGTATACGGCTCAGCTGGCCCTCTGGCTGTTTCGTGGCGAGCGAAATAGCGTTGGTGCCATGAGACAACTCTTCCTGGCCGGTTTCGTGGCGGTCATCGTTCCCTCGCTAGCCCATCCACAGGATGCGCAGCGCACGCAGCCAGTCCTCAGTGCTCGCTCCGCAGCCATCATCGATCAGAAGGGACTCCGATTCAAGGATCTGAACCGCAACGGAGTCCTCGATCCCTACGAGGATTGGCGACTGAGTCCCTCGCGCCGCGTCCGCGATCTGGTCGGACGAATGACGCTGGAGGAGAAAGCGGGCCTGATGATGCACGGCACGGCGCGCTCGGTGGGGCCACTAGCAATCGCCGGCGTCGGCGGGCAGTACGATACCGCTGCCACCGGCAGGCTCATTCGCGACGCCAAGGTCAATCACTTCATCACACGCCTGGGCGGCGATCCCAAACTCCTCGCCGAGCAGAACAATCAGCTCCAGGAAGTCGCCGAGCGAACGAGGCTGGGGATTCCGCTAACGATCAGTACGGATCCGCGAAATCATTTCCAGTACGTCGTCGGCGCCAGCGTGATGACGGGCAGATTCTCGCAGTGGCCGGAGACACTCGGCCTCGCCGCGACACGGGACGCCGCCCTGGTGCGCCGCTTCGCCGACATCGCGCGCCAGGAGTATCGTGCGGTCGGAATTCAGGAGACGCTCTCGCCGCAGGCGGATCTCTCGACCGAGCCGCGCTGGAGTCGAATCAACGGCACCTTCGGCGAAGATGCCGATCTCGCCCAGAGATTGGTGCGCGCATACGTCGAAGGATTCCAGCACGGCGCCAGTGGTGTCGATGATCAGGGCGTCGCCGCGGTCGTGAAGCATTGGGTCGGCTACGGCGCGCAGAAGAACGGCCTCGACAGCCACTCCAGCTACGGCCGCTACGCGACTTTTCCCGGTGGGAATTTCGCTTATCACGTGAGGCCGTTCACGGGAGCCTTTGCGGCGCACGTCGCCGGCGTCATGCCGACGTACTCGATCCTCGAGGGCGTCACGGTTGACGGGCAGCCGTTGGAGCAGGTCGGCGCCGGATTCAATCGCCAGCTGCTGACCGGCCTGCTGCGGAATCGATACAAGTTTGATGGCGTAATAATCACCGACTGGCTGATCACCAACGACTGTCCCGAGACGTGTCGCAACGGCGTTCCCGCGGGACAGCGTCCGAGCTTTGCCAATGTCGCGATGCCGTGGGGGGTCGAGGATCTCTCGAAGACCGACCGGTTCGCCAAAGCGGTGAACGCGGGCGTCGATCAGTTCGGCGGGAGTGAGGAGGCCCAGTTCGTCGTCGATGGCGTGCGCTCAGGAAAGATCAGTGAGACGCGGATCGACGAATCCGCGTACCGCATCGCGCTCCAGAAATTCCGTCTCGGACTGTTCGAGAACCCTTACGTCGACGCGACGAAAGCCAACTCGATAGCCGGCAACGCTTCATTCCAGACGCAAGCAACCGCGGCCCAGCATCGCGCACTCGTGCTCCTTGAGAACAAGAAGAACATTCTGCCGCTCGCCCCGGCGGGAAAGCGCGTCTTTCTGCGCGGCATCGATCCGAAGGTCGCGGCGCAGTATGGATTCACGGTGGTGCCCGATGTGTCGCAGGCGGATGTCGCGATAGTCCGAGCCGTGGCCCCGTTCCAGACCCTGCACCCGCAGTACATGTTCGGCTCTATGATGCACGAAGGCGATCTCGGATTTCAGAGCGCGGACACGGCGTTCGCGGCGATCAATCGGATCACCAGCGCGGTGCCTACCATAGTAACGGTCTACCTGGATCGTCCGGCGATTCTCGGATCGCTTAAAGACCAGGCCGCGGCGCTCATCGGCAACTTTGGCGTCAGCGACGCAGCCTTGCTCGATGTCGTCACCGGCAAGGCGAGGCCCGAGGGACGTCTGCCATTCGAGCTGCCGTCGTCTATGCAGGAAGTGGAGGCGCAGCGCTCCGACGTCGCCCACGATACCGCGCATCCATTGTATCCGATCGGTTTCGGCCGCTCGTACTCACGCTGACGCGCGTCGATGGTGAAAGCCGAAATTGACTCCCGGGAAATAAAGATCTCGATCGGTCCAATCGACGGACAGGCCGAGGCCGCCCGGTGTGCGACCATTATGGCGACGTCGGATCCATGGATCACCCTGGGGCGTGGCTTCGAGAAGTGCCACGCAGCCGTCACCGATCCGACGCGCGAAGTCTACGTGGCACGGGTCGGAGACGAGCTGGCCGGGTTTCTCATTCTCACCATGCAAGGCGCATTCAGAGGCTACATCCAGGCAATCGCCACGGATGAGAAGTTCCGTGGGCGTGGAGTCGGAACGGCGTTGATCACATTCGCCGAGCGCAGGATTTTCACCGAGTCACCCAACGTGTTCATGTGCGTTTCGTCATTCAACCATCGGGCGAAAGCGCTGTACCTGAGGCTCGGTTATGAAGTGATCGGCGAGCTGGTGGATTACGTTGTCCGCGGCCACTCAGAGTGGCTGTTGCGGAAGAGTGTGGCGCCTCTCAGCGAGTTCACGCCTGTAGCGTAGAGTACCGTTGCGACGCGTACCGCCGTAGCACGTCGCCCCCGCCATCTTTGGTGCAGTTGCCCCACCAGGTCGTGCTAGCGCGATTCCCTATCTACAACCGCGAACGAATCCTCGGGGGGAATCATGCGGCGACAACTGTTGTCCCACGTGCTCGCAATCGCCTGCACTGCCAGCCTCGGCCATGCGCAAGTCGTGAATGTCTGGCCCGGCGTCGCGCCCGGCTCCGAGAGCTGGACACGTCAGGAAAGCAAAATCGAGAACACTCCTGTCGGAACGGTACTCTTCAACGTCGTAACACCGACGCTGACCGCGTACCTTCCCAGCGCGAAGAAGGCGACCGGTACGGGCATCATCATTGCTCCCGGCGGCGCGTTCGTGGCACTGCCGATCGGTGTCGAAGCGACCGAAGCGGCGAAGTGGCTCCAGCAGAGAGGAATAGCCGCGTTCGTGCTCAAGTACCGACTGATCGAGAAGCTCGGCAACGATTTGAACGCACCTCCCGAACTGGATCTCGACACCGCTGGACGCTACGCCATGGCCGACGGAATTCAGGCGCTGAAAGTCGTCCGGGAGCACGCCGGCGAGTGGCGACTCGATCCAAATCGCATCGGGTTTATGGGATTCTCGGCCGGTGCAATGGTCGCGACCGCGGCTCTCGTTCAGCAGGATCCGGCGGCGCGTCCCAACTTCGCCGCGCTGATCTATGGCGCCCCCTACGGAAAGCTACCCCCCATCCCCGCCAAGCTGCCGCCGGTTTTCATGGCGTGGGCGCAGGACGATCTCACTGGACTCGAGACCGTTGCGAGATTTCACCGGGCACTCATTGTCTCGGGCAGCGAACCGGAAGCGCACATCTTCACATCGGGTGGTCACGGCTTCGGCATGCGCAAGCAGGGCACCACCAGCGACCATTGGATCGACGAGCTTTACTTCTGGCTGGAGGCGCAGGGCTTTACCAAATCGCGCTGAGTCATGGTCGGAGCAGGCTGAGTTATGGTCGGAGGGGGATGAAGGCGAGCCCGTTGTTGGGGTTCATCGGGATGACGAGCTGGTTCGCACCGGCGTCGTAGCACATCGAAGCGGCGCTCGGGATGTTGCGGGCGATGAGCTCGGAGGACTGGCCGGGCCGGATGCGGGAGACGCCGCCGTTGCGCACGCTGCTGACGTACTTCGTCCCGTCGGCCATGATCACGAGTCCATCGTTCCCCGGCTGTGAGGCGTGTTCGGTCTTGAGAAGCTTACCGGCTTTCGAGAAAGTCAGCACCGCGTCGTCGCCGACATTTACGACTACGACATTTCCCTGCGGATCGAAGGCGATGCCGTTGGGCTGGAAGAGCGGTGCGCCTTGTATGAAGACCGATGCATCGCTATTGGACTTGATCTTCCAGACCTGGAACGTCGCGGGATCCGCATTCGCGGCGAAGGAACCGGTGCGCGTGGCGAAAACGGTCCCGTCGTCAGCGACTTCGATGTCATTGATCCAATCGACGCCCGGTACGCGCATCTCACCCGCCGGTGCGCCCGTCTTCATGTCGAACCTGCGGATGATGGCGACGCTCGGATCGGTCGGCGATGTGCCGCCGTCGCGGTCGGCGACGTAGAGCATCCCGTTGGCGATGTCGCTGCCGTACGGCTCGTTCAGCACCAGCGCCGGCGTCAGCTTCCCGCGGTCGGCGGAGCTCTGCACACCAATCCACCGCGCGGTGTTGACCGAACCGTCGTGATTGATGAAGGAGACGAAGGCATCGTTGGTGGCCACGGTCTGCGGGACGCCGCGGTTCGGAACGACGATGACGTTTCGCTGCGGGTCGTACGAGCAGCTCTCGGCGGAGTAGATCGCCCCGTAAACTTTCACGTTCGAGGACATCGGCTCAAAAGCGCCGTTGGTCGCCGGAGTGATGGGGAGACCGAGTGGATTGCCGACCGCGAAAGGCTGGGGTGTGGCCGGGGTCTGCTGAGCGAGAAGTGCGACGGGGACAATGCCAGTTGCCAACGCGAGGGCGCGGGCGAGGATGGTGACTCCCTTCATTGATGCTCTCCGTGCTGTAAGCGCCAGCTAATCTAGCCGGTGGTGAGAGACCTCGGCAAAATCCCCCTTGACGCCCCAATTCTACAAGTGTAGAATCTACACGTGTAGAATATCGAGAGGACTTGTAATGCCCGACCGCCAGCAGTTGACCGAGCTACAGATCGCCGTCCTTCGCCTCCTCTGGGAACAGGGCGAGCTGACGGTCGCGCAGATCTGGGAGCAGTTGTACGACGAACGGAAGCTCGCCCAGACGACCGTCGCCACCATCGTCGCCAGACTGCAGCGGCGCCGCATCCTCGCCCGGCGAACGCGTGACCGCCAGTTCGTCTACCGCGCTCTCGTCACCGAAACCGACGTGCAGCATTCAATGGTAAGCGAGCTCACCGAGCGCCTCTTCGCCGGAGACGTCACCGCGCTCGTCAGCCACCTGCTCTCGGCGCGCGACATGACACCCGGCGATCTCGCTCGCGTAAGGAAGATGCTTCAGGCCGCTCGCCCCAAAGCTGGAGAGTCCGCATGACAGGCACCATTTCCGCCACCGCCCTCGCATGGCTGCTCACTTATGCCATTCACAGTACCGTACTCCTGTCGCTCGCATGGCTGCTCGCCCGCGGTCGCCGCTGGTCTCCTGGCGCTTCCGAGCTTCTATGGAAGTCAGCCATGATCGGCGCGATCCTGACAACGAGTGCGCAGCTGTGGCTGGATGTACGTCCCGCGGGGACAGTGCTACTCGAGCGTCCCGCGGCAAACACGGCAGCGGTGACCACGCCCGCGGCAGTCACACCGATCCACAACTCGAAAACGCCGGCTCTCACGGAGCTCGATCGCATCGCCCCGGCGACGCAGCCGCCGGCCCCGCGTTCAGGTCCGGTGATTGTAATGTCGAGGTCCTCAGCCGCCGTCGTGGCGTGGGGACTCATCGCACTCGCGCTCGGCTTGACCTACGTTGCGCGCCGGCTGATTCTCGTCGGAAGGCTCGGAGATCGACGGGCCGTGCCTGACGGCCACCTGGTTGATGTGTTGACCGAGCTTGCCCGCGACGCCGGATTGCGTCGAACGCCGCGGCTCACGTCGACCTCCCAAATCTCCAGTCCGGTCGCCCTCGGCATCGGCGAGATCTGTGTTCCCGACACTGCCCTCACTGATCTCGATCCCGAGCAGCAGCGGAGTCTGCTGGCACACGAGCTGGCGCACCTCGCCCGTCGCGATCCGGTCTGGCTGGTGGCGGGAAGTCTGATCGAGCGCGTGTTCTGGATTCAACCGCTGAATCGGATTGCCAATCGGGAGATCGCGACATCAGCGGAGTTCCTCTGCGACGACTGGGCAGTGCGTCGCACGGGTTCCGGCGTTCCGCTCGCCCGTTGCCTGGCGCAGGTGGCGGAGTGGATTCAAGCGTCGCCACTGGGAGTTCCGGTTGCCGGCATGGCTGAGGAGAGATCGTTGCTCGTGTCGCGCGTCTCGAGGCTGGTCGAGGGCGTCAAGCCTGCGACTCGATCGCGACGTGGGCTCGCGGTGTCAGCCTTCGCCGTACTCGTTGCTACGACCCTCGTCGCACCAGGCGTGTCCGGGAAATCGGGGAATTTGTTGCTTGCCGACCCGGTGCAGAGGCTCGGTCGCTCAGAACTAAAAAACGCCGAAGGCGGTAGCACGTCTTCGACCTCGTCTTCGCAGTCGCCCGCCGTCGAGGCCGCCAAATCTCGCGAGTCCATCGCCAGACAGGACACCAATCCCGACACTGGCGTGGTGAACGCGCTCATTGCGCGTCTCGACGACGAGAACGCGGAGGTTCGAAGCGCTGCCGCTCGTTCCCTCGGACGACTCAAGGATTCGCGCGCCGTGCCGGGACTGATCGGAGCGCTGAAGGATCGTGACCCGAGAGTGCGGGCGTCCGCCGCTGAAGCACTGGCGGAATTCGAGGATACTCGCGCCATCGCGCCACTGACGGATCTGCTGAACGATCAATCAACGGAAGTCAAACAGAACGCGCTCGACGCCCTGTCGCACTTCGAGAGCAACATCCCATCCGCGCCGATCGTTCGACTGCTCGGCGATCCCGACGCGGATGTTCGCCATAACGCAGCGCATCTCGTGGGAAAACTGCACGACAGATCGGCGACCGGGGCGTTGGCAAAACTGTTGGGCGATCCGTCGCCGGACGTCCGCCAGGCAGCGATCGAGTCGATTGGCGAGCTCGGCGATCCTGCCGCGGCAGTGGCGTTGGTGCCCGCGTTGTCCGACGCCAATCCCGACGTCCGGCAGCAAGCGCTCGGCGCCATCGAAGATCTCAAGGCGCCAATAGCCGAGGCAACTCTGATTGGGTTGATGCGCGATCGGGATGCCGACGTTCGCCAGAAGGCTGCGGAGCTGGCGGGTAACCGCTCGGTAGTCGGCGCGATTCCAACGTTGCGTCGCATGCTGGACGACCCGAACGCCGACGTGCGCCAGAGCGCGGTCGAAGCACTCGGCAACATCCCCGACGGCGCCGCCTACGATGCATTGCGTTCAGCACTGACTTCCAAAGACGCCAAGGTGCGACGCGCCGCGGCCGAAGCACTCGGAGACCGGGGATGATTATGCGCACAATTGCGGTAATGCTCGTCGCCGGCGCGGTCGGCGCTGGCGCGATCGGGGCAGCTGTGAAACTGGCCCCTGCACCGATGACGATGACTGCCGACCACGATTGGGAAAAGAGCCGCCCCGGTCCTGATTCCGGTCGCGTCGCTATGCTGATCGACGCGCTCGGCCGCACCGATCCCGTCATCTGCGAGCTGATCGCCGATCAGCTCGGCAACTTCTGGTGGGGTGGCAGCAGCTACGGGGTCGGTCGCCTGGCGGGAGCGCCGGCAACGGTTCAGGTGGCGAAAGATTCTATTGGAGGCACTATCACCGACGCGCGAGCGATCAACCGGCTGGTGGCGGAGCTCGATGGCGCCAACGCATGCACGCGGCGCGTCGCCGGCAAACTGCTCGGCAACAGCGCGATCACGACAGCTCGTTTGAACAGCCTGCTCGGCGACGCCTCGGCCAACGTTCGCGAGTCGGCGGCTCTCGCCGCGGGTAATGGCGAGCACAAGGACGTGATTCCCGCGCTGGAGCACGCGCTCGACGACCGCTCGCCTGCGGTAGCAGCAATGGCGGCGTGGGCGTTGGGCGAGACCGAGGACCGCGCCTCGGTGCCCGCGTTGTTGAAGCTCGTTCGATCGGGTGATCCGAAGGTGCGACTCTCCGCGATATGGGCCCTGGGTCAGCTCGAAGACGCGCGAGCAGTGCCGGACATCGTTGCAGCTTTGCGCGATCCGAACCCGGCGATCAGGGCGATGTCGGCAGACGTGCTCGGCGACATCGAGAAGGTGGAAGCGATCGCCCCGCTCGAGCGCGCGCTCGGCAGCGATGCGGATGCAAAGGTCCGCGCGGAAGCGGCCGAGTCACTTGGTCAGATCCAATCAGCTTCTTCGGGAGCGGCGTTGGGCAGAGCGCTCTCGGATGCGGACATCACCGTCCGTCGCGCCGCAGCCGATGCCCTCGGCAATCTGGACGAGCTGCGCGTTGCACCCGCGGCGCTCACGACGGCACTCTCGTCAAACGATGCCGAGCTGCGTTATCGCGCCGCGAAGGCGCTCGCCGAGATCGCCGATCCGGCGACGACGCCTGCACTCATTGGGATACTATCCAATCCCGATTCGGAGCTGAGAAAGGATGCAGTTGAAGCTTTGGGAAAGATCGGGACGGAGCCTGCGGTGCAGGCGATGACCAAAGCGCTCAACGATCGCGATCCGGAAGTGAGAAAGGCGGCGGCGGAGGCATTGGGCGAAATCAAGGATGGAGAATAGGACGCGCCGGCACGGGGGTTTGTGCGATCATGATCAGCGCGAGTGGATCCCGGCGGAATAGATCCGCCAGCGACGCTGTTCCGGCGTCGCTCCGTCGACCATTGCGCGCCGCAGAGTGTACGTCCCGGTGAAGATCTGTTTCTCTCCGTTTCGCGTCAATGCATGGACGACCACCGGCACGGTTGCGTACTGCGATCCAGCCGCGCCTTCGATTGTGACGTTGTCGCTGACCGTGGCACTGACTTCCGCGGTGTTCGCGAAGCCGGACGCGAACGCATCAAGGGTTTGACCACTTGCCCTTCCGTCATCAGACCATAGGCCGTACGCGACGATATAATTGCCCGCCCGAATGGCGTCGTAGTAGCGCCTGACGATGACGGCTGGGGTGGTTGAAGTATCACGAGCGCTGGCCGAGTCGGACACGGCTTGGCGTGCTTGCGTTTCCTGCGTCGTCGTCGGAGGAACTTGCCGCTCGTTGCTGGCCTTTCCATCGCTGCAGCTGAGGACGACGGATAATGCGCAGGCAAAGAGAGCGCATCTCAATGCGACGATTGCAATGGTCACCGTAGGGAGATGTACGAGGACCGAGGACCGAGGACCGAGGACCAACGGCATTGA
>DASYIM010000203.1:0-3993 GCA_035997625.1 Gemmatimonadaceae bacterium | reverse complement strand
GAGAAAATCTCCTCAGGGTTTTCGGGGCTGCCGAGGCGGTGTCTAGGCAGCTACGGTCGAACCGCCAGAACGCAGAACCTCCGCGAACTCGCTAGGCAACCCCGCCGCTGGAATGGCGCGCGCCGCTTCCTCGACTTCATAAGCTACTCTCACGAACTCGGCGCGCACTCCGCCGGCGTCGATCGAAAGCAGCACGTAACACGCGTGCCAATCGCCGTCCTTGGGGCGGCCGACGCTGCCACAGTTGATGAATTGGACTCCCCCAACGACGCGCTGCCACGGCCGGTGGGTGTGACCGAAACAAATAACGTCTCCCGATATCGCGCCAATCGCCGCCGCCATCTTTTCGAGAAAGGTGTCGGGACGGTCCTCGGTCACGTAGACGGTGTTGAGAGTCTGATTGCCGTGCACGAGAGTGATCGTCGGGCCCGGCAGATGTCCGCCGAACGGACGGATGTCCATCCGGAACGGTAAGCTCGCCAGGTATTTCTTGGTCTCCGCCGTCACGTGGGCACCCGTCCACTCGAACGAGATGTGCGCGAGCTCCTCCTCGCGCGGGCTATCGGCGCGGCAGCCGCAGCGTTTGTAACCGGTAGCAATCGTCGAGTCGTAATTACCTGCAATGCCCGGGATCGCACGCTCGCGAAGCAGCGCCACCACTTCGTTTGGCCACGGTGCATAGCCGGTGAGATCACCGAGGTGATAGATCGAGCAGACATCTCCCCTTTGATCGATGTCGGCAAGCACGGCACGCAAGGCGGGGAGACTGGCGTGGATGTCGGAGATGAGCGCGTAACGAATCAAGCTCGAGTCCTTAATCGCCGATGTGACGCATCATTACCGCAGCGGTGTCGGGACATGCGCCGCGAAACTCGGCGGATGTCCTGACGGCATCCGGCACCGCCGCGCGAGTGGTATGGGTAAAGCCAAATCTCGGAAAATATTCTTCGGCGGTCGTCGTAAGCAGATAGATCTCGACCACCCCGGCTGCTTCGGCCTGCTCGAGTAGTTGCTCGACCAGGCGACGTCCGAGTCCACTACCTCGGTAGTCCGGTGCTACAACCGCCGAGCGGAGCAGAGCCGCGGATCCATACTTCTCGAAGCCGATCGCACCAGCGATCGCGGTCTGGTCGTCGGCGACGATGAAGTTGGCGAAATTGTCCCGCACGCCGTCGGTCGGCAGATCGCTGGCGTCGAGAAGACGCTCTACCTGCGCCAGGTCTGTGGGTACCGCGGTTCTCACCTGCATTCAACCTCCTTGCAGCCAATCGGCGCGTAGCGCCGACGGCGTCAGCACATATTCAGCAGTCAGAGTCGCAGCAAGCTGAACCGGGATAGCAACAGGCGAGCGGTTTTGTCGCCCGCACGAATGCGCCCATGAATTTGCCATCGATTTGCGCTGCGAAGTCCGCTGGATCGAGTCCGCTTCCAAGGAGGAACGCCGCGGCGTCCTCCGTTTTGTAGATCCTCGTCGGCTCGATCGATGGCTTGTTGAAGCCGACCTCGCGCAGGAGATCCAGAAATTCCTGCTCCTCGAGGGCTCCGGCCACGCAGCCGATCCAAAGCTCCATGTTTTTCTTCACCGCCTCCGGAACAGCGCCGCGCACGACGACGTCGGATACGGCGAATCTTCCGCCGGGCTTCAACACCCGGAAGGCTTCGTCCAGCACTTTGCGTTTGTCGCCTGAAAGATTGATCACGCAATTGGAGATGATGACATCGACGGACTCGTCGGGCAGAGGTATGTCTTCAATCTCACCTTTGAGGAACTCGACGTTGTCAGCACCGGCCCGGCGCTTGTTCTGATTGGCGAGCGCCAGCATTTCGTCGGTCATGTCCAGGCCATATGCCTTGCCGGTCGGACCAACGCGCTTCGCCGAGAGGAGCACGTCGATCCCGCCACCGGAGCCAAGATCGAGCACGGTGTCGCCGGCATTCAGAGTGGCGAGCGCTGTCGGATTTCCGCAGCCCAGTGAAGCAAGAACGGCCTCGGCGGGAAGGCCGGCTTTCTGCCCGGCGTCGTATAGATCGGAAGTGATTGGATCCCACGCCTCGGTGGTAGCGCCGCAGCAGCCACTCGATCCGCAGCATGAAAGCGGCCGTAGCGCCTTCGGAGACGCGCGTCGCTGCCTGGCCGTACTTCTCTTTGACGGTGGATTTCAGGGTCGAATCAGCTTCAGTCATTCGCTCTCCCAACAATAATTATTGATATGTAGGCGAAATAAAAAATCAGGCACAGCAGCCTGCTCTGGTAGCGAGCACCCGCGGCTTCATTCCCTCTACAAGCGACTCGATTTCCTCGAAGGTCTCGGCGATCAGCTCGTAATGAACCCATCGACCGTCTTTGCGATCACGAACGATCCCGGCGTCCTTCAGAACGCGGAGATGAAACGACAACCGGGACTGTGCAGCATCCAGGGTGTCCGTCAGCTCGCACACGCATCGCTCACCCTTGCGGAGCAGCTCGATGATCTCGAGCCTCGTCTCATCGGAGAGCGCGTGAAACAGCTCGATCGCGCGCTCGGTTTGGGAGTAAGCGGCTACAGCCATGAGGCTAATATATCAAGAAATATTGTTACGTCAAGACACGCAGTATTCAGCGCGTTAGCTCGACTCCACGCGGGCGCAACGCCACGCCGAGCGCCGTCAGCGCAAAGAGCAATGCGACAATAGAGATGTAGAGTGAGTTCCGGGAGACATTGATTGCCTTACCGAGAGCGGGTGCGATGACAGTAGCCGATACCGGCGTCTTCGAAGCCGTGTCCGGGCTCGTCCACTCCACTCTTTCGCCACCCTCGTAAGTCTGGTAGGTAGGCCACGATAACGAGGTGCTGTCACTCGGATTGACCGCGACGAACGGGAACTCGACGAAGCGCTCTTTGGGGAGTGAACCGGTCCATACCGCGCCGGTGATCCGCTGCGCGGTATCGGCTAGAATCTCGAGCTTCCAGCCGGCGACGTCGCCGAAGGAAACGACGCGCAATCCCGCCGGGAAGCGAAGCTCGACTCGCGTCGTCGGTACGTCGCGCTCGTTGGGTACCCGCAGTACGTACTTCTCGTAGGCGCCAGGTGTGGAGGTTTTCGGATAGACCACCGCATGGGCCAACGCAACCGCGGGCACGGCGATCGCCAGAAGCGCGATTATCACGCGAGCGTGATGCAGGCTTGCGTGTCCTACCCTCGATTTCTTCATGGCGCAATCTCCGTTGTGGGGGGTAGCGCGGCCTGCGTTACCGGCGGTGTTGGCTCGTAAGCCAGAAAGCCGCTGATCAGGATCACCACCGTCATGATCGCGATCTCCAGCTTCACCGATCGACTCAGCTTCCGCTGCGCGTCAACGCTTTCCACGCGCGGCACGAGCCTGAACCTGTTGTAGATACCGAGTCCGATCAGAATCACGAGTCCGACGATCTTGTTGAAGACGAGCTTCCCGTAATCGTAGCGGAACAGATCCGACGGGGTGTTGAGAAACAGCACGGTCTGAATCAGCCCCGACAACAAAATCGCAATCACCGCGATGAGGGCGATCGACGACACACGCCGCGCTTCGATCTCGCATGCCTTCGAGTCGCACCGCGCCACCCAGAGCAGCCACAACAGTCCACCGGCCCAAAGTGACCCCGACAGCAGATGAACCGCTTTGGTTGGAATCGCCAGGAATGGGTGGGTCGCCGCTGGGTGGCCGACTGCTCCACTCAGGGCGATGCATACCATGCCCAGCCCGAGCGCGATCTTGCGATGGCGCGCCAACGCAATCGCCCACAGCGTCAGCACCGCGAGCACGACACGCGCCAGCTCGACGCGTCCGACATTCGAGGAGAGTAGCGAGGAGATGAAGCTGCCAGTGAGCTCTCTCGTCGGCGAAACATGCTCGACCCAGGCGATCGCGTGAGCGGCGAGAAGCAGCGTGCCAACCGCGATCAGGGTGGTGACCGTTGCGCCGGGAATGAGAGTGCGGCGCTCGCCGGCCGTAAGGCCAAAGAAGAGGAGTCC
>DASYIM010000202.1:0-5052 GCA_035997625.1 Gemmatimonadaceae bacterium | reverse complement strand
TGCCAGCGGATTGGATTACCCGTTGCTTTAAGATGGGGTTGCCTGACAATAGGTGCCGCGTCTTTTGTCATGCTAAAGGCTTGAATAGCCGGCGGCGTCAAAAAACGTTTCAGGAGAAACTTAAATGAGCAACAAAAAGGGTTTTACCCTCATTGAGCTTCTGATCGTGGTCGTCATCATCGGCATTCTTGCCGCGATTGCGATCCCGAAATTTGCAAATACGAAGGACAAGGCTTACGTCGCTGCGATGAAGTCCGACCTCCGTAACCTCGCGACCTACGAAGAGCAGTACGCTGCCGACAACGGTGGCGCCTACTTCGGTGGAACCGCGACGATGGCTGCGCCTCTCCAGGGGTTCACGCCGTCGCAGAACGTCACGATTGTCGCGGTCAACGTTGCCGGCCCGCCGCCTTCGTGGAGTGCGACCGCTACGCACTCGCAGTCAGCCAAGGTTTGCGACATGACCAACGGTGTGATTACCTGCGTGTAAGCGGCCTGATCTGGTAGATGGAAAAAAGGGAGCGTCGAAAGGCGCTCCCTTTTTTCGTTGCGGCTGGCCCTTGGTCTAGGGTCCGGAAACGGCCCCGGGGACTGGGAGTCGCGCAGATTGTGATTCAGATTGCAGTCGTGCCGTGAACCTTTGGGACTCCGATATCCGCTCGACTTCGACGGCTATCGCGTCCACCGCCGCTTCGATTTTCTCGAGACGTTCATTGATCGAACTCAGCTCGCGCGGAGGCACCGGGCGAGGCTCCAGCCACTTCGTGATCAGGCGGACTATCGGGAATCCAAGTACGATGGTTACTACTCCTGGCACTACCCAGGAGAAAACTTCGTGAACGATAAGGTTTGGATCCGGCGGCATTGGCTCCCTGGCCTCGATTTCTATTACAACGAAAAACAGCACATCACGGATTCAATCCGTAACATTGACGGCAAACGAATTGCACTTTGGACATCGACGAAGCAAATGTAGCAGCAGACCCCGGAGGCTTCACGTGCACCTGCGACCACTCGTCCTTTGCCTTGCCCTGCTCGGTGTCACCGCCGGGTGCGAGACCAGTTCAGACCCGCTGATTGGCATCCCTGGCGGAGGCGGCACCCTGACAGCCGCCCAGGCCACGGGCAACTGGTCCATCACCGTAACCAGAACATCGAATCTTCCCTGTTCCGGAGCGCTCGCCAGCGGCCAGGTGATCGCCACCCACATCGAGGTCCTCAGCGACGGGTCGGTCACTTCGCCAAGTACGTGGCAGAACCCGATCGGCGGGGGATTCCGGAACCTGACCGGGACAATCAACCTGACGAGCGGCGCGGTCGACCTTGTTTTCGGCGCTGGAGTCGGAGCGGCAATGGAGCTGTTTCCCGGCACCATGTCGTCCGCGGGTTCGATCACCGGCGCCACGATCACCGATCCAGCGCCCGGTTCTTCGCAAGTCTTCGGCAGCAATGGTTGTCAGTACACGGCCACCGGCACGAAAACGAGTTGAAGGATGCGTTAATTTCTCTGGCGCGCGGTATCGTCTCTGAACATCGACGCCCAGACCAATGAACGCTAAAGACGTTGTTTACGTGAACGGCAGCTTCGGTCCCCGAGCCGAGGCGCGAGTCTCCGTGGAAGATCGAGGCTTCGTTTTCGGAGATGGCGTATACGAGGTGATCCGGATCATCGAAGGGCGCCCGTTTGCCGCACGGTTTCATAACGAACGCCTGCGTCGCAGCCTCGAGGGCATCCGAATTTCCCTCCAGGGCCGCGACAGCCCCGATCAATTCGTGGAGATCGGCAAGGAGCTCCTCAAGCAGAATGGCCTGCTTCAGGGCGAGGCGACACTTTACATGCAAGTGACGCGTGGCGCCGCCACCCGCGTCCACAATTTTCCCCCGCCTGAAGTCTCGCCGTCGGTCTACATCTCGGTCGCCCGGTTTCACCCGTACAGTGATTTGGCGTCATCCGGCGCGGTCGCGATCACGCTTCCCGATCAGCGCTGGGGGCGATGCGATCTGAAGACGCTCAACCTCCTGCCAAACGTCCTCGCTTCCCAGATCGCGAAGGAAAAGGGCGCGTTCGAGGCAATGCTCATTCGCGACGGCGTGGTAACGGAAGGCACCAAGACCAACTTCTTCGGAGTTGTCGGCGGCGCCCTCAGAACCCACCCCACCGACAGCCACATCCTCCCCGGGATCACGCGTTCGGTGCTGCGCGACCTCGCGCGCGAGGTAAGCATCGAGCTAGACGAGACTCCGATCCGCGTCGACGAGATCCCGCACTTGAGCGAGCTATTTCTCACCGGCACCACCACCGACGTGATGCCCATCGTCACACTCGACGGCAAACCGGTCGGGAAGGGCAAGCCTGGCGAGCTCACCCGCAAGTTGCAGAAGGTTCTCGCCGAGAGTCTGGCCTCCACAGGCGACTGACTCGACCCCGCGCGAACGCCCGTGCGCGTCGTAAAGTTGCGCAATTGATTCGAGTCAGTGTGCCCGCTAGCTTTCGGTCCGTTACGCGCCAGTAGCTCAGTTGGATAGAGCAACAGCCTTCTAAGCTGTGGGTCGGGGGTTCGATTCCCTCCTGGCGCGCCAAGCGACAGCAAGCGCCGTTAGCTCAATTGGCAGAGCAAATGACTCTTAATCATTAGGTTGTAGGTTCGATTCCTACACGGCGCATCATGGGCCTGACAACTGAGCCGACAAGCCGAGAAACGAGACGGCCACTTAACCGGTGGCCGTTTTCGTTTGCGGACTCCCGCCTGAATCCCTGGCGTGGGCTGGGTGGACTGCCGCGAGAAGTGTGGCTGCTGTTCGCGACGAACCTGATCAATCGCGCGGGCATGATGGTGCTGCCGTTTCTCGTCCTCTATTGCACACGGGAACTGGGATTCACTGCTGGTCAGGCGGGACTTGCCCTGGCGCTCTACGGCGCGGCGGCAATAGTCGCCGGCCCAGTCTCCGGGCGGCTCAGCGACCGCATTGGCGCACTGCCGATCATGCGCGCGTCCTTGCTCATGTCCGGAACGGTCCTGCTTCTTTTTCCGCTGGCTCGTTCGCGTTTCGCGGTTTACGCGATGACGATCCTGTGGGCGAGCTGCTCCGAGCTATTCCGCCCGGCCAGCCTCGCCGCAATCACTCACGTCGTAACTGCCGGTGAGCGTCGCTCGGCCCACGCGCTCAACCGGCTGGCGATCAATCTCGGCATGAGTATCGGCCCGGCGCTCGGGGGGTTTCTCGCCACGGTATCGTTCCGCGCCATGTTCGTCGTGGATGCGGCGACGACTATTGTGGCGGGGCTCGTCCTGTCGGCCACGTCATGGCGCGCGACGAAGGGAACCGGCGATGACGAAACAGAATCGCTTTATCACGGCGGGGAAGCGAAGAGTCTCCTGCACGACCGGCGATTGATGGTTTTCCTCACTGCTTCGATTCTGTGCGGGATCGTGTTCTATCAGCACGAGTCGGCATTGCCGCTCTATCTGGTGGAATACCTGAATCAGTCTCCCGCGTTCTATGGAACGCTGTTTACCATCAACACGCTGTTGATCGTGGCGCTTGAGGTCCCGCTCAACAGGGCTACTTCGCACTGGCCCAACACCTGGCCGCTGTTCATCGGCTGCATGCTGTTCGCAATCGGATTTGGAGCGCTGGCGCTGGTGTCATCTCCCACGGGCGTGCTCGTCACCGTGGTGGTGTGGACCTTTGGCGAGATGATGCTGTTCCCGGCGATGGCCGCGCATCTGGGTGACATCGCGCCGGAGAACAAGCGCGGCGCCTACATGGGTGCCTACAGCATGTCGCTGGCAATCGCGCTGACCATCGGTCCGTGGCTGGGAACACAGCTTCTCGCCGCCGTCGGCCCCACCGGAGTGTGGACGGTTATGTTCGGGCTGGGGGCGCTGGCCGCTGTGCTGATGGTGTACGGCGGATCTCATCGCCGCCCGTCGCCCGTTGCAGTCGCCGCTGGATCTTAGCGACGATCATCTCGATCGCGATCGCGTTGTGCCCACCCCGCGGGACAATTACGTCTGCGTAACGCTTGCTCGGCTCGACGAATTCGAGGTGCATGGGCTGCACTGTAGTCAGATACTGATCGATGATCTCGTCGAGTGGCCTGCCGCGATCGTGGGTGTCGCGCTCGATGCGACGGATCAGGCGGATGTCGGCATCAGCGTCCACGAAGACCTTTACGTCGCAGAGATCGCGGATACGCTCGTCCACGAACAGTAGTATTCCGTCGATAACGACCACATCGGCCGGCTCGACTGGTGTCGAACGCTTCTCCCTCAGATGGGAGACGAAATCGTACTCGGGCTTGTTGATCGGCTTCCGTTTGCTGAGCGCGTCGAGGTGGGCGTACAGGAGATCGTAGTCGAATGCGTCGGGGTGATCCCAATTGAGCTTTCTGCGCTCTTCCAGCGAAAGCTCCGGAAAATTGTTGTAGTAAGCGTCCATGTCGATGAAGGCCACCGACGGCGTTGTGAGCAGCTCGGCGACGTTGCGGGCGACGGTTGATTTCCCCGAGCCCGACCCGCCGGCGATTCCGATGATGAGCGGTTTCAGCATTGTCGTAAGCTACGTAACGCCAAACTGGAACGCATTATGCCCGATTAAGTGCCAACTGGAATCGCTGCAGGAGCAGCAGGGTTACCAATGAAAACCAGATTGATTGCGTCTTCGGTCCTGATCGCCGGCCTCATCGCGTGCAGCGGCTTCAACCAAGGCACCACCTCGACGACCGCGGCAGGTCCCACGGTCGTCGAGGTGGACAATCAGGGCTTCCTCGACATGACGGTGTACGCGGTGCGCAGCGAACAGCGCTACCGACTGGGCATCGCGACTGGAAACAGCAAAACCAACCTCACCATTCCTTCGGTCCTCATCAGCGGGATAACACCCGTGCGCTTTGTTGCCGATCCAATCGGCGGCCGCCGCGCGTCGGTGAGCCAGGAAATAACGGTCGCTCCGGGCGATACAGTGGTGCTGACAATACCTCCGGTGTAGCAATCAGCTGATCGCGCCCGGCGCGGCGATCACAGCGAGCGCTCGCGGGATGCAGCGCAG
>DASYIM010000201.1:0-4807 GCA_035997625.1 Gemmatimonadaceae bacterium | reverse complement strand
CAACGGCGCCGAACGCGCGGATCTCGACAAGGCACTCCGCTACATGGCGCTCGAGCCGGGCCAGCCGCTGCTCGGGCGGGCCGTCGATGTGGTGTTCGTGGGAAGCTGTACCAACTCGCGCATCTCCGATCTGCGCCAGGCAGCGTCGGTGGTGCGAGGAAGGCACGTCGCGCCCGGGGTGCGAATGCTGGTCGTTCCGGGGTCGAGAAAAGTGAAGTCGCAGGCGGAAGCCGAAGGGCTCGATCGGATTTTTCTCGAGGCGGGAGCGGAGTGGCGCGAAGCCGGCTGCTCGATGTGCATCGCCATGAACGGGGATCAGCTCCAGCCGGGCCAGAGCGCTGTCAGCACCAGCAATCGAAACTTCGAGGGCCGGCAGGGCAAAGGCGGCCGGACTTTTCTCGCCAGCCCGCTCACCGCCGCCGCTACTGCCATCACCGGTGCCATCGCCGACGTGCGGACGCTTTCATGACGACGTCGATCCCGCCGTTCACCATCCAGCCGTTCAACACGCTCACTTCGCGGTGCGTAGTGCTTCAGGTGTCGAACGTCGATACGGATCAGATCATTCCTGCTCGCTTTCTCAAAACCATCGAGCGCCGCGGACTCGGCGCGCATCTGTTCGCCGACTGGCGCCTGGACGAGCACGGACGTCCGCGCGCGGCCTTTCCGCTCAACGCGCCGACAGTGGCCGGCGCGGCGATCCTGGTGGCGGGCGACAACTTCGGTTGCGGGTCCTCGCGCGAGCACGCGCCGTGGGCGCTGCTCGACTTCGGATTTCGCGCCGTCATCAGCACGGGCTTCGCCGACATTTTTCGTAACAACGCGCTCAAAACCGGTTTACTTCCCGTAACCCTGACGCCGCCGGCTCACGCGAGCCTGCTGCAGCTTCTGGCCGAATCGCCGGGCGCCGAGGTCACGATCGATCTCGCCGCGCAGTTGGTGAGGTTGCCGAGCGGAGAAATCCAGCATTTCCCGCTCGATCCATTCGCCCGGCATTGCCTGCTCGACGGAGTCGACGAGCTCGGCTTCCTTCTCGCTCAGGAGAACGCCATCGCCACTTATGAGACGGCGCATCCCGCTCGCGTATGCACGAACTGACGATCGCGGTTCTCCCCGGCGATGGAATCGGCCCGGAGGTGGTTGCCGAAGGCGTCCGCATCCTGCGAGCGGTAGCGGATCGGTGGGGACACTCTTTCGAGCTGCGCGAGGGATTGATCGGTGGCTGCGCGATGGATGCGCGTGGCACTCCATTGCCTTCCGAGACGCTCGAGATCTGTCGTGCGGCCGATGCGGTTCTACTCGGCGCGGTTGGCGGCCCGCGCTGGGATGATCCCAACGCGACCCAAAGACCAGAGCAAGGGCTGCTCGGTCTGCGCCGGGAGCTCGGCGTCTACGCCAATCTGCGGCCGGTGAGCGTGCATCCGTCACTCGCCGCGGCGTCGCCACTGCGCGCGGAGCGAGTGCACGGAGTGGATTTTGTCGTCGTGCGCGAGCTCACTGGGGGCATCTATTTCGGTGAGAAGCGCCGGGAGAAAGTAAGTGGGGGCGAGCGCGCCTTCGACGAGTGCTCCTATACGACGGCGGAGATCGAGCGGGTGACGCGTGTCGCTGGCGAGCTGGCGCGCACTCGGTGGCGTAAGCTCACGTCCGTCGACAAGGCGAACGTTCTCGAGACCTCTCGGCTCTGGCGCTCCACGGTAACTCGCGTGATGGGCGAGGAGTTTCCGGATGTCGCGCTCGACCATCTGCTGGTGGACGCATGCGCGATGCAGCTGCTCCGGAACGCACAGGCGTTCGACGTAATCGTCACCGAGAACATGTTCGGTGACATTCTCACCGACGAGGCCTCGATGCTCGCCGGATCACTCGGCGTGCTCCCTTCCGCGTCGCTTGGCGACGCCGAATCATCTGGCGCGCGTTTGCGGCGCGGGCTGTACGAGCCGATTCACGGCTCGGCGCCCGATATCGCTGGACGTGGTGTCGCCAACCCCATCGGAACCATCCTCAGTGTCGCGCTGATGCTCAGACATTCCTTCGGCCTCGAGCGCGAAGCCCAGGCAGTCGAAAAGGCCGTCGCCGACGCAATCGAGGAGGGCTGTGTAACTGCTGATATCGCCTCGAACGGTGCGCGCTCGTACTCGACCGCTGAGGTTGGCGCGGCCATCGCAAAACGTGTTATCGGCGATGCGTCGATGAACCAATCATCCAATCCACTCTTGACACATGCATCCGGGTTGGGTTATGCTGACCCCAGATTCACTTAACACTCGCACAGACGACATCGTTCACATCGTGATCAACAACAGTCTGCTTCTCGGCCTCATTCTGCCCCTTCTGCTTATTGCGGTGGGGCTTATCGGCTTTGGGAAGAAGACTGGTCTGACAGCGATGTAAGCAGACAGACGCCTCTTCCCGCGACGGGAGAGGCGCTCGGTGGCAATGAAGGGCCTCTCCCGCAACGAACGGGACGAGGCCCTTCACTTTTTTATGTATTCAATGCCTCCGTCTACAATCGAACGACGCTGATGCGCTCCGATACGATCAAGAAGGGATTCGAGCGCGCGCCGCATCGCAGTCTGCTGCGGGCCACCGGTCAGATCCGGAGCCGCGAGGATTTCGACAAGCCGTTCGTCGCGGTCTGCAACTCGTACGTGGACATCATCCCCGGTCACGTGCACTTGCAGGAGTTCGGTCGCGTGGTAAAGGAGGCGATACGCGAGGCTGGCGGAGTCCCGTTCGAGTTCAACACAATCGGTGTCGACGACGGCATCGCCATGGGTCACGACGGGATGCGTTACTCGCTGCCATCGCGCGAGCTGATCGCGGACTCGGTGGAGACGATGGTGCAGGCGCACTGCTTCGACGCCATGGTGTGCATCCCCAACTGCGACAAGATCGTGCCGGGAATGTTGATGGGTGCCGCGCGGGCGAACATCCCCACCATTTTCATTTCCGGTGGACCGATGCGCGCCGGTGTGGATCGTAGCGGTCAGAAAGTGGATCTGATCTCGGTATTCGAGGCGGTTGGCGCGCGGGCGTCGGGGGCGATCGACGACGCGCGTCTCGAGGAGCTGGAGATCGCCGGCTGTCCGACTTGTGGAAGCTGTAGCGGGATGTTCACCGCGAACTCCATGAATTGTCTTTGCGAAGCGCTGGGTATCGCGCTCCCCGGTAACGGCACTATCCTCGCCGTCTCACCCGATCGCCACACTCTCGCGCGCGCTGCCGCGCAGCAGGTGCTCGAGATCCTTCGCCGCGGCATTCGCTTCCGCGACATCGTCACCGCTCAAGCGATCGACAACGCTGTCGCGCTCGATGTCGCGATGGGCGGCTCCACGAACACTCTACTTCACGTGATCGCCGTCGCCCATGAGGCGGGGATCGAATATCCACTGACGCGGTTTAATGATGTCGCCGAGCGTGTGCCGCATCTGGCCAAGGTATCGCCGGCGTGGGACGGGAACCGGCAATGGCACATTCAGGATGTCGGCGCCGCCGGCGGCATTCCCGCGTTGCTCAAGGAGCTGTCGCAGAAACCAGGCACGCTCTTTCTCGATGTACTGACCGTTACTGGAAAAACGGTGGGTGAGAATATCGAGGGAGTGCGCAACCTCGACGAGGAGTGTATTCGACCCATTACGCAGCCGCATTCCGAGCGCGGGGCCCTGTCCGTTTTGTTCGGGAATCTTGCTCCGGGCGGCGCGGTGATAAAAGTGGGCGCTGTGGAGCAGCACCAGATGACATTTCGCGGGCCGGCGCGCGTGTTCGAGGACGAGGAGTCGGCGACGGCGGCGGTGCGTGTGAACGACATCCGTTCGCGTGAAGTGGTGGTGATTCGCGGCGAAGGTCCGCGTGGTGGGCCGGGTATGCGCGAGATGTTATCGCTGACCAGCATGCTCAAGGGAATGCCGATCGGTGCGGAGGTGGCGCTGCTCACCGACGGCAGATTCTCGGGCGGCACGCGCGGTCTCTGCATCGGTCACGTCTCGCCGGAATCGGCGGAAGGTGGACCCATCGGCCTGCTGCGGGACGGCGACACGATCTCCATCGATCTGAGCGAGCGCAGTCTCGAGGTCGAGCTGTCTGACGCCGAGTTGGAGGAACGCCGCGCTGATTGGGTCGCCCCGCCGCCTCGGTACACGCGCGGTTGGCTGTCGCGCTACGCGGCGATGGTAACCAACGCCGGCCGTGGCGCCGTGCTCGAGTCGCCATCGTCGCGCGAAAACGTTGAGGCCGCGACAAGGTCAATGCCGCTGACCATCGATGCGCTAATTCACTCGACTCGCGAGCGGTACAGGCCTACCCCGACAGGCGTTGGCGCATGACCGACAACGCTGCCCCGCCTCCCGCCTCCCGCACCGGCGCCCAGGTGATGTGCGAGGCGCTCGTGCGCGAGAATGTCGAAGTGATGTTCGGGATTCCCGGTGGCGCGATAATGCCGTTCTATCACGCGATGTGGGAGTACCGCGATCAGCTGCGTCACGTGCTCTGTCGGCACGAGCAAGGTGCGGGTCACGCCGCCGAAGGCTATGCGCGGTCGACCGGGAGGACCGGCGTCTGTGTCGCCACCAGCGGACCGGGGGCGACGAACCTGGTGACGCCGATTGCCAACGCCTGGATGGACAGCACTCCCCTCGTCGCCATCACCGGTCAGGTGTCGAGCGCCGTACTTGGCAAGGACGCTTTCCAGGAGACCGACATCACCGGCATCACGCTTCCGATCACCAAGCACAATTATCGGGTGACGCGCGCCGCGGATCTGCCGAGCGTGTTTCACGAGGCATTTCACATCGCGCGGACGGGACGG
>DASYIM010000200.1:0-3585 GCA_035997625.1 Gemmatimonadaceae bacterium | reverse complement strand
GCGCTAATCGAAGCCTCGGGCCTGAAGGGCGTCGACCTCGCTGATGGTGATTCGCGGGTCCCGATCTCGACTCAGGTGGCCCTCTGGCAGCTCATTGCAAAGGGCGTGGATGATCCTTATTTCGGGCTCCGCTCCGGCGTGTGTTTCACAGCTCGTGAGGCAGGGCTGCTGGGTTACGTCATGGTGTACAGTGCCACGCTCGGCGGCGCCCTCCAGAGACTCACGCGCTACAGCTGGGTTCTCAATGATGCGGTGCAATGTGCGCTCGAGCGCGGCCGCCACTCAGTCGCCATCACCGACCGGTCCCCCGAGCACGGACTCGGACTCAGGTACGCCGTCGACTATCGGTTCGGCGCTATGCTCAGTGTTTGCCGGCAGATCACTGGGGCCGAGATCACTCCGATCGAGGTCGCATTCGCCTATGAACAGCGGGGGAACACTTTGGAGCACCAGCGCTTTTTTGGCTGTCCGCTGCGATTCGGTCAGCCAATATCGAAGATCGTGTTCCGCGAGCAGGATCTGGAGTTACCCCTGCAGCATAGCGACGCGACCTTGGTTGGGTATCTGAGCCAGCATGCAGAGCAGATCCTGCGCTCGCTGACGACCGGAAGCTCGACCAAAGAGCGCGTACGATCGGCGATCTGGAACATGCTGACCGACGGAAAACCGACGCTGGCACGCGTCGCGTCTGAGCTGCGAATGCCGGCAAGGACGCTGCAGCGACGCCTCGCCGGTGAGGGCACGTCAGTTCAGCAGGAGGTCGAAGAAATAAGGCGGGCAATGGCGACCGCGATGTTCCGAGACCCGGCGCACTCGACGGATGAAGTCGCGTACCTTCTCGGGTACGCCGAGCCGAGCACCCTGTTCCGCTCGTTTCGGCGGTGGACAGGGATGACGCCACAGGAGTATCGCAAGACGGCAGCTTGATGTAGCCGCGGCGGCGGCGCCGAATGCGCCAAAAATGGCGCGCGTTGCCACAATGATTCCGGCTGTACCCCACGAAGTTGCACGAGTCGTCGTCAGGGGATCAGGTCAGGATCATGGGTAGCAATCAGGCAAGCAGGAATCAGGGTGAAGCGGGCGACCGTCCGCGTCGGTTCAGCGACGAGCTCCTGAACGGGATCATCGATGCAATCCCCGACATGATCTGGGTAAAGGATGCCGATGATCTGCGCTTTGTGGTCTTCAACAAGGCAGGCGAGGATCTCCTCGGGGTAACGCGTGATCAGCTCCTGGGGAAATCGGACTACGATCTCTTCCCCCAGGACCAGGCCGATGTCCTGGTCGAGAAAGATCGCGATGTCCTCGCCAGTGGCCGCACCGATGATACGCGCGAGGAGGAAATCCTGAGCACGCCCAAAGGCGTGCGGATCCTGCGAAGCAAACGCTGCGTGATCATGGGCGCCGGCAGGCCACGCTACATCGTGGGGATCGCCCACGACATAACGAAGCGTCGCGAGCGCAATCGCGAGCGGCTCCTGCGGCAAATCGAGGACGCGCAGAAGATCGAGGCGATCGGTCTCGTGGCAGGCAAGTTCGCGCACGATCTCGACAACGCGCTGGCGGTGATCCTGATGGCGGCACAAGCGATCCTCATGTCGATCGGCTCCGACCCGTCTCCCCGCGAGGATGCGGAAGAAATCGTCGCCGCCGCCCATCGCGCTGCCGAGCTGACGCGACAGCTGCGCAGCTTGAGCCGGCGCTAGATCCATGCAGCCAACGGTTCTCGATCTGAATGGTGTCGTGGCGAAAGTTGAGTGGCAGTTACGGCGGCTGCTCCGCGGCAACATCAACCTGTTGACGATCACGACGCGTGACATCGGGCTCGTCCGCGCCGATGCAAGTCAACTGGAGCGAATCATCATCGGCCTCGCCATGAAGGCGCGTGACGCCATGCCTGACGGCGGAACTCTCACGCTCGCGACGACGAACGTCGTGTTCGACCTGGCGTTCGCGCGGGCCCACCCGGGAGTTCGAACTGGACCGCACGTGATGTTATCGGTGACCGACACCGGCACACGTACAACCGAGGAGATCTACGCCCATCTCTCCCCGCAAATCGGTGGGTACGTCGTGGCTGATAGCGCGTCGGGCCGCGGTACCACCGTTCGTATCTATCTGCCGCGAGTGATCGGGGCCGAGAGTGCTCTGCTGGAGAATGCCGCTGGCGATGGAGTCACCTCACATGATTGAGACGATCCTGGTGGTTGTGGGGGACGCTGTGCTGAGGGAGTTCACCACGGTCGTGCTGCGAAGCTACGGCTACACCGTCCTTGTTGCTTCCGACGTCGGCTCCTCTGTCAGTGTCGCGGGAGCGCATCGTGGCCCGATCAATCTGTTCGTCACCGACATCAATCCGGGATTAAACGGAGCGGAGCTGCCGCAGGTGATTTTGACCAACCGTCCCAAACTCCGATTCCTGTACCTGTTCGGACACACGTACCACGATTTTGTCCGCGGCGGGCTCGGGCCCCGCGTTCGGCTGCTTCACAAGCTATTCTCGCCAATGTCCCTCGCACGGACGGTCCGCGATACCCTCGAGAGCGCGCGCAAAGACGACACCGGATAGATTCACGCCATCCCGCATCTAAGCGACCGTATGTAGCTCCGATTGAACGAGGGGAAGTTCATGCAACGGCGACGTCTGACCAGGCTTATCCCGTGGCTGTCGGCGATCATGGTTGGCGGATGTTCCCCTTCCGCGGCGAAGGCGGGATCGTGCGACAGTCTCGCCGCACTCGCGCTCCCCAGCACAACAATCACCAGCGCCCAAGTCGTCCCTGCGGGCGCGTTTCGACTGCCGGCCGGCGCACGAGCGGCGTCGGTGGACTTCTTCACCGCCTTCGGCAAGCTGGCATCGTTCTGTCGGGTGCAGGCGACGATTGCGCCATCGACTGATTCGCGGATCAAGGTCGAAGTGTGGCTGCCGATGTCTGGCTGGAACGGACGCTACCTCGGCGTCGGCAACGGTGGGTTCGGCGGATCGCTGGCGTATTTCCGCCTCGGAGAAGCGATCAATACGGGTTACGCCGGTGCGTCGACGGACACGGGACACGAAGGAGGCGCGCGCGATTCACGCTGGGCGACCGGTCATCCGGAAAAGCAGACCGATTTCGATTACCGGGCGGTGCACGAGATGACCAGCCTGGCCAAGGCGGCCATCAGCGCCTTCTACGGGAAACCGCCGAATCGCTCCTACTTCAGCGCGTGCTCGAACGGCGGGCGCCAGGGTCTGATGGAAGCGGAGCGATATCCCACCGACTACGACGGCATCATGGCGGGCGCGCCGGCGTACCACTTCGGCTTCCGAACCTTCGTCTCGGGAAGGCTGGATTCATTTCGCGACCGCGGCGGAAAGCTCGTGATCTACCACGGTGGCGCCGACAACCCCGCCGGAAGCGTCGAGTTCTTCAGAGACATGCAGGTACGGGTGGGTCGCGATCGCGCCGACGCATTCATGCGGCTCTATCTCGTGCCGGGAATGGGACACTGCGGCAGCGGCCTGGTGCCGAACGATTTCGGCCAATGGGTGCGGCCGGGCGCCGACCCGCAGCACAGCATGTTGACGGCGCTCGAGCAGTGGGT
>DASYIM010000199.1:0-2781 GCA_035997625.1 Gemmatimonadaceae bacterium | reverse complement strand
GCGGGGAGCTTTTCTTTAGGCGGTCAGGGAACTGCGAATTTGGACCCCTTGGCGGTTGGGAGGGTTTCTTCAGACGATCCAGGATGGGCGTGCTAATTGTGGTTGTGGCGCTGTACATCTTGGCGGGGCCGCGCGTGGTGCTTGCGCAGGCATCCGCGTATGTACCGCTCGACGATATCGCTTACTCGTATGTCGATGCGTTGATGGCACGGGGGGCGTTGGGTGAGCTGGCGGTTCTGGAGCGGCCATACACGCAAAGGGCGCTGGGTGCATCCATTGATTCGGCGCGCGGGCGAGCGCCGAGCTCGATCGTCACGTCGTATCTGGATGCGCTGGCGGCGGCGATCGGGAAATACGCCGTACGGCCGGGGAACAGCGACACCGTGGCCGCGCAGACTTTTCGCGCGCGGTTTACGGGCGATGTCTACGCCACGGGTCAGACATCGGGGCGGCGTGAGCTGATGCTCGCAGATTCGGCGAATCACGTCCGCCCCGGCGGTTCGATTCGCCTGGTGATGGCGGGAGGGCCGGTGGTCGGCTACACCCGCGTGATCATCGACACCAGACTGAACGTCGATCCCGAGTTCGCGGGCAAGAAGGATCGCACCCTCAACGCGCGCACCGAGGACGGCTACGTTGGAGGCCAGTGGAAATACGCCGAGTTGGCGTTCGGGCGAGTCGGGCGGAACTGGGGCCCTCCGACGCTGTATGGCTTGATGCTCGGCAACTACGCATACACTTACGATCACCTCTATGCGCGCATCGGCAGCGATCTGCTCCATTGGTCGACGGTGATCGCCCGGCTCGACGACAGCGTCGCGATCAGCGGACCGGCGATCGAGCGGTATTTCTCGATTCATCGGCTGGCGTTGAAATGGAAGAACCTCGAGCTCGCCGCCAGCGAGAGTTACGTGTACGCCGGAGCCGGCCGCGGATTCGAGCTGAGCCTGGTGAATCCGTTCAACGTTTACGGTCTGTCGTGGCGGACCGAAGACGAGGAGGGAAACCTGGGCCTGGGCGGCGAGATCGCGCTTCGCTCCGAGCGCTACGGAACATTCTCCGGACAATTCCTTATCGACGACGTCCAGATCGATCACAGCTGCGATCCTGCGTGCAAGCAGCCCTCGTCGTATGCGATGACGTTCGCCGCCGAGGGCCTGACGCTGTTCGCAGAGCAAAGGTGGTTCGCTTCGTACACGCGGATAACGAACCTGGCGTACAACAACAAGAATCCGGCCGAGAAGTACGAGGTCTTCGGCGTCGGGCTCGGTCGCGGGTTTAGCGACTACGATGAGTTCAAAGCCGGACTCGACCTGGCTCTGGTCCCTCGCACGCCGCTGCGGTTGTACGCCGCCCATCGGCGTCAGGGTGAAGGCGGTTACAACGTCCCCTTCCCTCTACCCGCTGATTACGGCACGACTCCGGGGATCTTCAGCGGGATCGTGATGGGGGTGACGCGCCTTGGGCTGAGCGGGGCATCGAGCTGGCGCGATTTGGAAGTGTCGGGCGATATCGGGGTGAATCACAACACCAACGACGGGCACATCAGTGGCGCATCCCGCACGGCATTCGAGGGACGGATCAAAGTCGCGATCGAGCCGCGTTGGAGCATGAACTTCTAGGCGCCGTCCGGGCGCGGCGCCAGGCCGCGCAGCTATGTGAAGATCGGCGCATCGGCTTTTCGCGCGAACAACAGAGCGCCCCGTGCTCCGTTGTGGTCGCTGAAGCGGACGTGCACTTCGGGGCAGCCTTCGTTCCAAAGCAGATCGAGCAACCGGGTGACTGAGTACGCATTCATCTGCATCACCGGCGCATCAATCGCGCGGCCGCGAACGAGATTCACCGCCGCTTTCGCTCCCGGCAAGTGGACGCGCGCCCAATAAATCAGCCGGCTGGGAAGGTTCGCTCTGCCGGAACTGTAAGGAACGTGAAACATCCCGACCCCGCCGGGCGCCAACATTCGCGCCAGTTGTCCGATCAGCTTTTCACCGCGCTCGACGGGGATGTGCTGCAGCACTATGTAGGAGTGGATCAAATCGAAGTGGCCTCTGACCGCCGAGACCGTGTCGTCGCCTAGAAGAAGGCGGACTTTATTGGCACCGGCGGTGTCGCAGTTGTGACGAGCTTCGGCCAGCATCGAAGGGGATACGTCGACTCCAGTCACCTCATCGCACCTCGCGGCGAGCGGAATGAGCAACCGGCCGACGCCACAACCGAAGTCCAGCGCTCGGCGCGGCGCGAAGGCGGGGTCCAGTCGATCCCGAATGATCGAAAGAATCCGTTCGATGTGCTCTTCGCCCGAGTCAAAGAATTTCGCTCTCGCCTCGCCCGATATCTGGCCGTGGAATTCGGGCGCGGTGAGGACCGCGAAGTATGGATCAGTCTTTGCGAAGCGCTCCCAGTCCTGGTCGGAGTTGTTTATCGGCACTAGGGGCGGTGTTGGTGGAAGTAGCGGCAGGCTCGGTGTGAGCCCGGCCGGTGCGAGAAATTAACGACCCGACGAAATCGAAAAACCAGAGTAGGCTCTGTATATTGCAGCCCGCGGGCCCTTAGCTCAGTCGGTTAGAGCAGCGGACTCATAATCCGACGGTCGCAGGTTCGAGTCCTGCAGGGCCCACTTATCTCTACCGCTAAAGCGGTTTGCCATATAAAGTTATAAACTGTTTTCGGCTCCCGGCGTTCCGGTGCGGGGGCTTTTTCATCGGGTCGCGTAGCTCAGCTGGTTAGAGCGCTGCTTTCACACAGCAGAGGTCCGGGGTTCGAGTCCCTGCGCGACCATGT
>DASYIM010000198.1:0-6985 GCA_035997625.1 Gemmatimonadaceae bacterium | reverse complement strand
ACCGATACCAGCGGCGTTCTGGTCACCGAGATCAGCGCTGGTGGTGCGGCATCAGCGGCCGGACTGCGAGCTGGCGACCGTTTCGTCTCCATCGGCGACGTCACAATCACCAACGATGATTCCTTCGGGACTTTTCGCGAGCACTACACTGGCACACCTCTGACAACGCTCCCGCTGGTTGTTCGGAGGGGTACTGAAGCTGTCACGCTCCAGCTGCCCGTACGACTGTTCTCCCGCACCATAACGCGGGTCTCGACCATACCGGGTGCGTCTGAAAAGGCCGTCCGGATCCGCAACGGGATATTGAAAGGGACAACCTCGTAGAAAGTCGATGTCGATTTCGCCGGTCTCCGGCCGACTACCTGGTGAGAACCCTTTTCAATAACCGGAGGAGCAATGAAATACCTATGCCTGATTTACGAAGACGAGAGCCGATTCTCTCAGGTGCCGAAGCCCGAGATGGACAAGGTCATGGGCGAGTATGGCGCCTTCACCGACGGCATCAAGAAGAGCGGCCACCATCTGGCCGGATACCAGCTCCAGACGACACAGTCAGCCACAACTCTTCGCTCGCGCAACGGCAAGGTCTCCACTACCGACGGGCCGTTCGCCGAGACCAAGGAGCAGCTGGGTGGCTTCTACCTGATCGAAGCCAAGGATCTCAACGACGCGGTCCAGGTTGCCTCGAGAATTCCGTCGGTCAGGTTCGGATCCATCGAGGTGAGGCCGGTCGTCGAGGGGAGGCAGGTCAAGCAGTAGCAGCGCCCCGACGTGAATGCCCGAGACCAACGTGACTCACGTGCGCGACCAGGTGGACGTGCTCTATCGCACCGAATCGCGCCGTGTGCTCGCGACGCTAATCCGTCTGCTCGATGACTTTGATCTCGCCGAAGAAGCGCTGCATGATGCTTTCGCGGCGGCGGTGGAGCAGTGGGCGGCGGATGGCATTCCCCGGAATCCACGCGCCTGGCTGGTATCGACCGGTCGGTTCAAGGCCATCGACCGGCTGCGCCGCACTGCGCGATTCGAGGAGGTGGACAGTGCCATGATCGACAGGATCGAGGCCGCGGCGCCGACGCCCGCCGATGACGACGACATCGACGACGATCGCCTGAGGCTGATCTTCACCTGCTGTCACCCGGCGCTCGGCCCCGACGCGCAGATCGCGCTGACACTCCGGGAAGTGTGCGGGCTCACCACAGAAGAGGTAGCTCACGCGTTCCTCACGCCGCCGCCGACCCTGGCGCAACGGATCGTGCGCGCCAAATCCAAGATCAGGGAAGCGCGCATCCCATACGAGATTCCTTCGCGCGCCGAGTTGCCCGATCGCCTCGACAGCGTGCTCCACGTTATCTACCTGGTGTTCAACGAGGGCTATCTGGCGTCCAGTGGTGAATCCCTGACGCGCGCCGATCTCTCGGGCGAAGCGATCAGGCTCGGCAGACTGCTCGCCGAGCTGCTGCCGGAGCCGGAAGCTGTTGGCTTGCTGGCGTTGATGCTGCTCCACGAGGCGCGTCGGCCCGCGAGAGCGAGCGAGGCGGGCGAGATGATTCTCCTCGAGGACCAGGACCGGTCGCTCTGGAATCGCGCCCAGATCGACGAAGGCGTCGAGCTGGTAGAGCGCGCCATTCAGTCGCACCGGTTTGGGCCGTATACCCTGCAGGCAGCGATTGCCGCCGTTCACGCGGAAGCACGTAACGCGCGTTCGACCGACTGGCGGCAGATTGTCGGTCTCTACGATGTGCTGCTGCGAACGGATCCGTCGCCGATCATCGAGCTGAATCGAGCCGCGGCCGTTGCTATGAGCGAAGGTCCCGCGGCCGGATTGGTGTTGATCGATTCGATTCTCGTCCGCGGAGATCTTACCGACTACCACCTGGCGCACGCCGCGCGCGCGGATCTCTGCCGGCGCCTTGGCCGCGTCGCCGAGTCGATCGAGAGTTACGAGACGGCGCTTCGCCTGGCGGCGCAGGACCCCGAGCGTCGCTTTATCAGCAAGCGACTCGAGGAGCTGAGACTCAATTCACCTCGATGAGCCGGGACGACGATGCCTTGGGATCATCGCCCGCCTGCAGCTTCACCACGTACTTTCCAGCCGGCACCATCGAGAGGTCCAGCACGATCGACCTCGCCGAAAGAACTCCCGAGGCGCCGTTCTCGTGCCACCTGATGTTGAGCGGCATCGGTTTCGGCGCGATGCGCAGCGCCTGAAAGGCCCGCGAGAGAAACCCTTCATCGACGCGAGTGATCGTCAGCGAGATCGGGAGCGTGCTGTCCGCCGGCGCCTTGCCGTACAACTCCCAGAACAGTCCGATCTTCGTGTTGCGCTGGAATTTCGTCCCGCCGTGGGCGCGCCCAATCGCTTCGTCAAGATCAGCGGGAAGGTCTGGCGCGCCATCGACGAACAGCAGATCCGACACGCTGACTCGTCCGGGGTCGAGCGGAATTTCAGCGAAGCCGGACCTCCATCTCGCCGCCGCGGCGCTGTCCTTGGCCAGAAGCTCCACGCCAATGAGCTGGTTTTTCCACGGCGTCGATACGGTCAGCACGTTCCTGGACGGTGACTCCGCGACTTCGGCCTTCGACTGAATCGCAGTGGTGTCGCCGGTGGCGACGAGCGCCGCCGCGAATCTCTTGCGGCCGAAGATCGAATCACTGCTGACGTCGTACGCCGCGACGATCCTCGTTGAATCCCCGCGACGAAAGCGGGCCACCTGCGCGTCGAGCCGCAGAAACCAGCGCGTGTAGGTCGGGGCGTACTGCTCGCGCGGGGGGAACTGATAGATGTCGAATACCGAGTCGGCGATCAGCGACAGGCTGTCCGGCGGCCGCTGGGTGAGAAAGAAGTGATAACCCGGCTCTCGCTCGTGCCCGGTTATGCTCGGCTGGCCGCCGGGGTAGGGATTATTCGGCGGCTCCTGGGTCCATTTCTCAGCCCAGCCGAATCGCAGGATGAGCTCGGCCAGATCGCCGCCCCAGCTCATGCCGTAAGTATTGACCGCATTCTGCTGAAGAACCGTGTGCAGAACGCGCGAAAAATGTTCGGTGCGACGCTCGTTCCCAGGAATCATGTAGAGAGGATCCGATATCCACCAAATGCGGGCGTCGGCGGCCCGTCGTTCCGCGCACGTCATCTTCCTGTAGGTGCCGCGGATATCGTCGTCGAGGAGGGGCCCGAGGTTCAGCCAGTGACAGCGCGTTAGTTCCGGCATGCTGTCCAGCGCGACGGCGAAGGTGCTGTCGGCGGCGGCAAAATCCCCATGTACGTGTAGGGACATTCCGAGGAGAGCCTCGCACCACCACCGCGTCGCGTGGCAATCGCGCGCCACCGTAATGGCGCTGGTGTCGTGGGTTTCCAGCAGGTAGCGGACGCGCTGCCCCACGATCCAGTCGTCGCCAGGCACGGCCTCCGATGCCTTCGCAAATGCGCGCAGCATCTCGTTCCGTGCGCGGACGATCTCCTCTCCTTCAGCGGGAACGACATAGTCGTCGCTGAATTTCGGGTGCCACTCACAGAACCTCCCGACTATCAGGCAGCGGTCGGCCATACCGGAGTAAAACTTTGGCAGCATCTGCCTCCGTCGCCGCTCGAAGGTTGCCTGCAGACTGCGGGCGCGCTTCACGATCTTTACCGAATCGGCGCGGAGCTGACGGTCTCGCAGGTCGGGCTGCGAGAGTGGCTGCGCTCGAGAAGACCGCGCGAAGAGTCCGGACGCGACAATTCCCATCGACAGCCACACGCAGAAACCAGTCGTGAGGCTTCGAGTCTTCAGGCGCGAGCGGCGATCAGAGAATCCGGCGTAGGTCGTATGACAGCACGCTGAAACGGGACAGGTCTCCAGCCCGAATTAAATACTTATCCCTCGTGACAGGAGGGCGCCACTCCTCCTCCTGTCGATTGGACACCCGCTAAGCGGGCGGGGATTCAACAATGGGTGCGTTCCAGCCTGGATCGACCTGCCGGCGCGTCCGAACCAGACGCCACAGGAAGAGAAGGTACAGGACGAGCGCTATGGGGATTCTCAGCTGGCCGTCGATGAACTCGAAGATCCACCGCATCACATCGAAAAGCGTCGAGTAGATCGTCAGCCAGAACGCTGCCTCGAGGAAGGCGCGTTTGCGCATGATGATGGCGATGCACACCAGGGCCAGCGCGATTCCTACGATCTGCTCGATCCACCACAGGCGCGTCTGCGCGTGCAGCGCGTCGCGCAAGGGCGTTTTACCCAGTGCATCGATCCACCCGCCGACGGTGAGGAGCGCGATCAGCGCGGCCAGAACGGATCTGATGTTGTCGCGGGGCAGGAGATCGGGGCGCGTCGGTGAAGCGGTCGGAGCTGTCATGGCTTATGAATGGTTTGGTCACCCCTTCTGCCAGTCAAGTTCCGTGCGCGAAGAGGCTCGATGCGTCGATGGTCAAACGTTCTCCCACGGCGTGCGCCGGGGAATCCACCGCGGCACCGCCGACTTGTAGCGACGGTATTCGTCGCCAAAGCGACGCTCCAGGCCCGGCTCCTCGAGGATGAAGAAGTAGAGGACGTTGATCAGAAAAAAGGTTGCCGTCCAGAACGCCAGAACGGGGGAGCCAAACAGCAGCGACTCCCCGATCAGCATCGTCAGAACACCGGTGATCATCGGATTGCGAACGTACCGGTACGGTCCGACGGCTATCAGGCGCTGGGTCGGGTCCCATGGCGCGAGCGTTCCTTTCCCCACCCGCGCAAACAGCCACACGCACCAGGCGAAGAAAGCGAAACCGGCCGCAAAAATCAGCGCACCCGCGACGTGACCGGCGGCGGCGATCGCCCCGGCCTGCCACCGCCCATCCGACATCGCCCAGCCCCGCAGCAACCAGCGCGGAATTACTACAACCACCATGAATGGAAGCAGCAGTATCGATAGCAGGTGACGGGCGACCATCAGGAGACCCATGATACGCCTCCAGGACCGGTGTCGCGGCTCTCTGAACGACCTCGAGGGTCGGGCTTCGCTTAGTTCTTGAGCGGGGGAGGCCGGCGGTCTCTGCCGAACGGATCGCCGAGGAGCGCTTCGGTATGGAGTGCGCAGACCCAGTTGCCGTCGCGACGAACCCACGTGGACGAATCCGACGCTTCAAGAGTGATCGGCTTTCCCTCGACCGTCAGAGATTCCTTGACCTTGTACGCGAGGATGGCGACATCTTCGCTCAACACGCGTACCTGAACATCGCTCAGATCGACGGAATGCAGCGTCCAGCCGCCGGCCTGGAGCATGTCGGCAAACTGCTTATTGCTGATGCGTGCCACGCCCTGCGCTCCGGTGACGATGCACGGATCGTCAGTCAGACGCATCGCGGCCTGCACGTCCCGGTTCTTGATCGCGTTCCAGTATTGCTTCTCGCACTCCAGAAGCTGCGCTTCGATTGGCCCTTCAGTCATCCCTCGTCCCCCGTCGGCGTACGGAAAGATTGGCGCCGAACGACGCTATCTTCAAGCGTAAGTTTTCATAGCAGCAGCAATCCACGCCTCACTCCGGTGGCGACTGCCTCCGCTCGGGTCGCGACGCCGAGCTTGTCGAACAGCAGCTCCAGATGAGTCTTGACCGTGTTCGTCGAGATCCCAAGCCGGGCAGCGATCTGCTTGTTGATGAGACCATCGGCCAAAAGCGCGAGAATCTCCCGCTCACGATTCGACAACGGAGCGCCTTCGCTGCTTCCCCCCGCGCGACCGGCGATTCGAGAGCCGGCACGGGGACGAGCTATCAACACCAGGTCGGCGGATGGAGGGACGTCCGCGCTTGTGGCGCCCACGCCGACCAGCTCGAATTCGGGGTTGGAGCGCAACGCGGCAGCCAGCGATGCGCGCAGCTTCTCCGATGGCGCGACGATCGCGACGCGCGTCATCGTCGCGATGCGTGGTTACGCGGCGCGCTGCGCCAGCGCCCTGTCGACGAATCGCTGAACCAGCGACGCCGGCACCGCGACTCCGAGTCCATTGACCACCATGCTGTTGATGCCGACCAGTCTGCCCTCCGCGTCAACCAGCGGGCCTCCCGAATTTCCGGGAGCGAGTCGGACATCGGCGACGATCCAGCGCGGTGATTTCGACTTGTCCCGGGTGACGCTGTGCAAGACACCCATTGCCATCGCATCCTTGATTCCCAAGGGGTGTCCGTGCGCGAAGACGAGCTCTCCGGGGCGCAGCGATTCCGGATCGCGAAGCTCCAGCAGCGGGCCGCTGACCGACGGAGCGGCGATGAGCGCGAGATCATGATGGGGATGGTATGCGAGTGCGTGTGCTTCGCGCCACTTGCCGCCCGCGTCCACTTGAAGCTGCGCGCCGCGCCTGATGCAGTGCGCATTTGTCACCACCAGGCCGGCCCCGCCCCAGATGATTCCGGTCCCGCTGCCGCTGTCGCCGCTCCGTACTTCCACCACCGTCTGGCGCAGCAGCTCCGCCAAACCGTTGAGATTCGACGACGCAGCCCGCGCGGATCCAAGCATCGAGATGTTCATTCGCGACCTCCACGATCGCCCGGCGTGATCGCTCCGGTTTTTAACGTTCCCCCGCGCAGGAATCTCACGGTGATCGCTCCGCCCGCTTTGACGCTCGAGAGCGCGTCGAGGAGCTCGTCGGGGCCCGCCAGTGGACGGTCACCCGCCTCGAGCAGCACATCGCCCAGAAGCATCCCCGCCTTCTCTGCCGGCGAATTGTCCGCAATGGAGACGATCAGCAGTCCCTTGTCATTTGACAGACCGTGCTGCTTCACCAGTCTCGCTGAAAGCGCGACCGGCTGAACCGCGATTCCAATGAATGGACGTCGCACGTGACCGCGCTCCAGCAGCTCGTCGAGCACGCGATCGACCGCCGCCGCCGGCAGCGCCAGAGGCGTTCCGCGCGCCAGCGCCGAGTTGTTGACGCCGACTACCGCGCCCGACGCATCGACCAGCGAACCACCAGAGAAGCCGTCGTACACAGCGACGTCGAGGCGCAGGACCCTGTCGATC
>DASYIM010000197.1:0-14608 GCA_035997625.1 Gemmatimonadaceae bacterium | reverse complement strand
ATGCCGCAGGTGCATGGCCCGGTGCTCGACGCGCTCGACTGGATCGATGACGCAATATCGCGCGAGCTCAATGCCGCCACCGACAACCCGCTGGTGTTCGAGAACGGCGAGACCCTCAGCGGCGGCAACTTTCACGGGCTCACCGTCGCCATGGCTCTCGATTTTCTCGCCATCGTGCTGACCCATATGGCGACGATCGCCGAGCGCCGCATCGACCGGCTGGTGCATCCCGACCTCAATCACGGTCTTCCTCCATTCCTTTCGCCGGACGCGGGCGTCAACTCCGGGTTCATGATGGCGCAGGTCTCGGCCGCCGCTCTCGCCAGTGAGTGCAAGGTGCTCTCGCATCCGGCGAGCGTGGACACGATTCCGACCGACGGCAGCAAGGAAGACGTTGTGCCGATGGCTATGGGTGCCGCGTGGAAGGCGCGCCGCGTTCTTCGCAACGTCGAGAACATTCTGGCGATCGAGCTGATGTGCGGTGCCCAGGCGATAGATTTCAGGGCGCCGCTCCGTCCCGGCAGGGGCGTGCGCACCGCGCACGAGCGCGTGCGTGACATTGTGCCGAGACTCGAGACCGACCGCGTCCTGAGCGGTGACATTGCGGCGCTCATGACAGCAGTCTCCGACGGGCTTTTCGCGGACATCGGGGCGGTGATATGACCGATTTGCGGGTGCAGTTCGATCCAAAATCATTCGAGGCCGCGGTCCGCGACCGTGGGCCGATCCGTTCGCCGCGCGGAACCGGCATCTCCTGCAAGGGCTGGCACCAGGAAGCAGCCCTTCGAATGCTGATGAACAATCTCGATCCCGATGTCGCCGAGCGTCCGGCCGATCTGGTCGTGTATGGCGGGACGGGGAAGGCGGCGCGCAACTGGGATTGCTTCGACGCCATCGTCCGCGAGCTGAGAAACCTCGGCGGCGACGAGACGCTCCTCGTGCAGAGCGGCAAACCAGTCGGAGTTTTTCGCACCCACCCGGGAGCGCCGCGCGTCCTGATCGCGAACAGCAATCTCGTCGGGCGTTGGGCGACGTGGGATCACTTCCGCGAGCTCGAGCGAAAGGGTCTGATGATGTACGGGCAAATGACCGCCGGCTCGTGGATCTATATCGGATCGCAGGGCATAGTTCAGGGCACTTACGAGACACTCGGCTCTGTCGCGCGCAAGCATTTCGGTGGCGATCTGCGCGGCCGCTTCGTCCTCACCGCCGGACTCGGGGGAATGGGTGGCGCTCAACCGCTCGCCGTCACTATGCAGGGCGCGGCGGCGCTGGTGGTCGAAGTCGATGAATCACGCATCAAGAAACGCCTCGAGACCGGCTACCTCGATCGCAAAGCGACGACGCTCGACGAAGCCCTGACGCTGATCACCGGCGCGACGCGCGCCGGTGAGGCGGTCTCTGTCGGTTTGCTGGGCAATGCGGCCGATGTGCTCCCCGAGCTGGTCAGGCGCGGCGTGACGCCGGACATTCTTACCGACCAGACGAGCGCGCACGACATGCTGAACGGCTACATCCCGTCGGGGATGAGCATTCAGCAGGCACTCGAGCTCAGAACAAGCAATCCCGAGGAATACATACGCCGCTCGACGCAGTCGGCGGTCAAACACGTCGGCGCAATGCTCGAGATGCAGAAGCGCGGCGCGGTCACGTTCGATTACGGCAACAACATCCGCACGGTGGCTTTCGACGCCGGCCTTCAGAACGCGTTCGACATTCCCGGCTTCGTTCCCGAGTACATCCGCCCGCTGTTCTGCGAAGGGAAGGGACCATTCCGCTGGGTCGCGCTCTCCGGCGATGCAAAGGACATCAGGCGCACGGACGATCTCGTGTTGGAGCTTTTCCCGAACGACGATCATCTGCGCCGGTGGATCGCCCTTGCCCAGCAGAGAATCAAATTTCAGGGACTTCCGGCGCGGATCTGCTGGCTGGGTCAGTCCGACCGCGCAAAGTTCGGCGTCGCCATCAACGACCTGGTCGCCTCGGGCGAGATCTCGGCGCCGATCGCCATCGGACGCGATCATCTCGATACGGGAAGCGTCGCATCGCCGTTCCGGGAGACTGAAGGCATGCGCGACGGAACCGATGCCGTTGCCGATTGGCCGCTGCTCAACGCCATGCTCAACGTCGCCAGCGGCGCATCGTGGGTTTCGTTTCATCATGGAGGCGGCGTCGGCATCGGCAACTCGCTGCACGCGGGACAGGTCATCGTCGCCGACGGCACGCCGGAGATGCGGGTGCGTCTGGAGCGCGTGCTGACCAACGATCCAGGCACCGGCGTCGCGCGCCACGCTGACGCCGGTTATGAAGAAGCCATAGTGACGGCGAGAAAGCACAGCCTGCGTCTGCCGATGGTCGGCTGACAATGCTAACCAGCGAGTTCAAGCCGTGGCATGTGCCGATCTTCCTGGTCAAGTACGCATATCTGACGGCGACGCGGCGGCCGGTGCTGGTGCATTTCGAGGTCACCATGCGCTGCAACGCGCATTGCAGCTTCTGCGACTACTGGAAGACCGATCCATCGGCGAAAGCGACCGAGCTCAAGTCATTCGCCGAGGCGGCCAGGTTCTTCAATCCGATGGTCATAACCTTCACCGGTGGCGAGCCGACGCTCAGGCGGGACCTCGAGGATCTGGTATCGAGCGTGGACCGGGCGGTGACTCTCAAGTACATGACACTCATCACTCACGGCGGCATGCTGTCACCGGAGCGGGCGCGTTCCATCTGGAAGGCTGGAATAAACCAGTTCAACATCTCGCTCGATTATCTCGACGAGCGCCACGACGCAGCGCGGGGAATTCCCGGTCTGAGCTCGAAGATCATGCGCACCATTCCCCGGATGCGCGAAATGGGAATTACCGGGATCCGCTTCAATACCGTCATCAAGCGCGACAATCTCGACCAGCTGATGCCGATTGTAGCTCGCGCGCGCGAGCTCGGTTGCGGAGTCAATTTCAGCTGCTACACGGACAGCAAGAACGGGAATCGCGACGGGCTCATCGATCGCGACAAAGTCCGCGAGCTCGAAGACGTGACCGGCGCAGTGCTGGCGTTCAAACGGAAAAACCGCGGCGTCATTACCAACTCGGATTATTATCTGGAACAGATTCCGAGATATGTGCGCGGCGAGATCACCGAGCCCTGCCGTTCGGGGATGCGCACCATCCACATCGACCCGCTGGGAATGGTGAAGCGCTGTCCCGATTTTCCGCCTGATTTCCACTGGACGCAATTCCGGAAATACCACCCGATCGATTGCAACGCGTGCTACTACGCATGCCGGGGCGAAGCGCAGGCGCCGCTCCGGTTATCGCGGGTGCGGGATGTCATGGCGACGCCTGCCTCAAGATGATCCGGCAATGTTTGGGAAAACAGCCACCTAAGACTACCGGCTGGCGGCTGTTGGCGGGTCGGCTGGCGGCTGCGAGCCGAACCTTCACCGCAACGGGTTGCAGCCCAAAGCCTCAGGCCGACCCGCCCACAGCTGCCAGCCGGTAGTCATATTTTGCTGTTCACCAACCTCTAACGCGCGAGCCAGCCTGTCGAAGGACCTCCTATTCGTTAACGCAGCCCAGATCGTCACCTGCGCCGGTCCTCCTCGCGCCCGCAAGGGCAGGGAGATGCGCGGTGTGGGAATTCTGCGGAACAGCGCCGTTGCCGTGAGCGAGGGTCGCATCGCCATGATCGGTGCGGCTCGTGATCTGGAGCACGCTTTTTCCGACGCTGAAGTCGTCGATTGCCGCGGCGGCGTTCTTACACCGGGTCTCGTGGATTCGCATACCCACGCCGTGTTCGGCAAGGGGCGCTTCGAGGAGCACGAGCAGCGCGCCGAGGGACTCGACTACATGGAGATTGCGTCGCGCGGCGGGGGGATTCACGCATCCGTGCGCGACTTTCGCGAGCGGGGCGAGCAGGAGCTGTACGATCTGGCCGCGCACCGCGTTCGCGAGCTGGCGTCGTACGGCACGACGACGCTCGAGATCAAGAGCGGCTACGGCCTTACGGTCGAAGACGAGCTTAAGGCCCTGCGCGTGATTGGCCGGCTCGCCGATCACCTCCCGGTGCGGATCGTAGCGACGTGGATGGGCGCGCACGAGATTCCTGCCGACTATCGAACGAGCGACGAGCGACGGGCCGAGTATGTCGACATGCTCGTCGACGATCTCCTGCCGAAGGTCGTGGAGCAGGGAATCGCTCGCTTCGCCGACGTGTTTTGCGAACCCGGCGTATTCACCATCGATGAGACGCGCCGCATCCTCGAAGCATCCCGTCGTGCCGGACTCGGGCTCAAGCTGCACGCCGACGAGCTGAAGCCGGCCGGGGGCGCCGAGCTGGCGGCGAGCCTCAACGCAACATCGGCCGACCATCTGGCGGCGATCTCGGAGAAAGGCATAGCTGCACTCGCCAGGTCCGCCACCGTCGCCACCCTGCTGCCGGGGACCATGCTCTTCCTCGGCAAGGCGAAGCAGGCGCCGGCGCGCGCTCTGATCGACGCCGGGGGAGCCGTTGCTCTCGCCACCGACTTCAATCCGGGCACTTCACCGACAGTTAACTTTCCCCTGATGCTGACATTGGGTATCAGTCAGCTAAAGATGAGCTTGGCTGAGGCGTTGACCGCGGCTACGGTGAACGGCGCTGCCGCGCTCGACCTCGCCGGTGAAACAGGTCAAATCGCACCCGGTTTTTCAGCCGATTTGGCGCTGTTTCCCATAGGGGACGTACGGGAGTTGCCATACTGGTACGGCGCACGTCTTTGTGTCGGGACGTGGAAGGCGGGCGCGCCTTGTCACCCCTACGAAAATCTTGGTAACTTGAAGCCACGTCCCCCGGAGGTAGTGCCTACCGGGTAATTAACTGCCCGGCCGCCCTACATGTCTAACGTCGAAAAGCTGAAAAAAAAGGCTGCCGAATTCGAGCAAAAGAAGCAGTTCGATAAGGCGCTCGAGGTCTATCTCCAGATCATCGGGCAGACGGAGGGTCAGGATGATCGCGACGTAACGGTTTACAACCGGGTCGGCGACCTCTACCTGCGGCTGAACAAGACCGACCAGGCCGTCAACTACTACGAGCAGGCGGTCGATCTCTACACCGATGGCGGCTATCTCAACAACGCCATCGCCCTCTGCAACAAGATCCTCCGCCACGCGCCGGCGCGTCACCAGATCTACTACAAGCTCGGCAAAATCTCGGCGAAAAAGGGCTTCAATAGCGACGCCAAGAAAAACTTCCTCGAGTTCGCCGACCGTATGCACCGCGCCGGCAAGGATACCGAGGCGTTCAAGGCGCTGCAGGAGTTCGCCGATCTCTGTCCTGGTCAGGACGACATTCGGCTGATGCTGGCCGACCAGCTTGCGAAAGCAGGAAAAACGGCTGAGGCGATCGAGCAGCTGCAGATCCTGCACGAATCGCTTGACTCGGAAGGACGCACCGCCGAGGCAGAGGCGACGGTGCAGCGGATTCGCAGCCTCGATCCGTCAGTCGAGCCGCGCCACTCGAAAACGCCGGTCAAACGTGATTCGGGCGGTCTCGTCTTCCTCGACGTAGGCGGATCACCCGCCAAGCCGCGCCCCAAGATCGAGGGGCTTCAGAAGACGTCGATGGCCCCGGAGCCGCCCCGGCGCCCCAAGACGCCGCCGCACGTCCAGCCGTCGCCCGAATTCGAGGCTCTGCCCGACATCGAGCCCTCGCCCGAGGAATCGATGCCCGCGCTGGAGATCGAATCGACATCCCTCGCCGACCCCGAGGCGCCTCTGCTGCCGGACATCGAGCCCGCTTTCGATCTGTCGATCAACGACATGGATGTCGTAGCGCCTCTCGAAGGTCTCGAGTCAGCAACCGATCAATCGCAGTTCGCGATCGATCCCCAGGCCGAGCGCCCAGCCCCGGAAGTCTCAGGACTGGTATCAGCTGAAACGGTTCAGAGCCCGCACGAGCCTGGGCTAGGCGAGCCGCTCCTCGACGAAGATCCGCTCGCCGGCCTCAATATCCTCGAGGACGATCGTTTCTTCGTCCACGAGCCTGTCCCCGAGGACAATGGCACCGGACCATTGGCCGGAGCGACCTCTCAGCTAGGACATCTCGAGTCCCTGGGACGGGAAGATGTGCCGACGATCGAGACGTTCGATCTGGATATCGAGCACCCCGAGCTCCACGCCCACGAGCCCGTCGCGCACGAGCCCCACGGCCACGACACCCCTAAGCACGAGCCTCACGGGCACCTGACAGAGACAGAGGAGCCGGAGGAAGAGCTGCGCGAGTCGGAGCCGGTGATGCACGAGCCGGAACCTGAGCCCGAGCCCGAGCAAATCGAGGAAGAGCCCGAGGAAATTCCGGAGCCAGAGCCGGCCCCAGCACCCGTCGCCAGGACGCTACGCAAACCGACCCCGCGCAAAGCCCCGGAGCCGGTCGTCGAGGAGGTGGAGGAAGAGCCGGAAGAAGAGCAGGAAGAAGAGCCGGAAGAGGAGCAGGAGCAGGAGGAGGACGAAGAGCCGCAGGTCGATGAGCTCGAGGAACCGGAGGAGGAAGCGCCTCCGGCCAGGCCGAGCAAGCCGAAGGTGGTTCAGCCCTTGAGAATCATCCGTCCCAAGCCGAAGAAGGCAAAGACCCCTGTACGCGAGGAAGCGCCACCGTCTCCGCAAAGAGGGCCGGTGAATCCGTTCATGCGCCAGCGCCAGAAGCCGAAGGCACCGTCGCCGCGAGCCGGCCAGCGCATCGCAACACCACCGGCGGAAATTCCGCGTGCCGCAACGCCCAAGGAAAACGCTCCCCAGCCGGCGACAGACAACTTCGTCGACCTTGCAGATTGGATGCGCGAGGATAGAGGTCCGCGCTCGTACAGGATGGTCGCCGAGGAGGATCGCAATCGCCAGGCGGGCGAGGAAGCCGACTTCACCGACATGCTGGAGAAGTTCAAAGCCGGAGTGGCCGCGAATGTCGATGACGAGGATTTCGACAGCCACTACGATCTTGGCATCGCCTACAAGGAGATGGGGTTGATCGAGGAGGCAATCGCCGAGTTTCAGAAGGCCCTCCGCGGCGCGACCCAACGGATTCGCGCCTACGAAGCCCTCGGTCAGTGCTTCATCGACCGCAACGATTTCGAGACTGCGGTCACCGTGCTCGGTCGCGCGCTGCGCGAGCCTGGAATGGAAGACGAGGATCTGATCGGCGTGCTCTACCTGCTCGGCTTCGCATCAGAAGGGAGCAAGAAGCCGCGCGATGCCGCCGCGTATTATCAGAGGGTGTTCGCTATCGACATCGACTTCCGCGACGTAGCCAAGCGCCTGAAGCAGATGTCCAAGGCCGCTACGAAGTGATAGCGGTCGCACTGAGGGCTCCCGGATACTGACTACCCGCACGGCCGCGGCCGAAGACAGAGACGGAATGAACATTACTGCACCGCGTGGAGCGACTCTCCAGGCGATCCAGCTTCCAATCCGCGAAAAGCTCGACAGCGTAACGCACGCGATGGGAAGAATCGTCGCCTCCGATCTCCCGCTAGTCGGCCAGGTGAGCGCCCATTTGCTGACGATGCGCGGCAAGATGTTCCGGCCGACGCTTCTGCTGCTCTCGAGCGAGACTGCCGAAGAGCCGCAGGAGCAGGCGGTCACGCTCGCTGCATCGCTGGAGCTGATTCACCTGGCAACGCTCGTCCACGACGATGCAGTTGACCACTCCGCGCTCCGGCGCGGAATGCCGACGGTGAACGCGCTGTTCAGCCACCAGATCTCCGTCATCATGGGAGATTTTCTCTACTCGACCGCGCTGACTCACCTCGTCGGCCTCGGAAATCTCGAGGCGTTACAGGCGCTCACGCGCGCATCGACAGAGATGACACTGGGTGAGATGCGGCAGCTCGCGGTGACCGCGCCGCTCCGGTTTACCGAGCGCGAGTACTACGATCTCATTCGGTCGAAGACGGCATCGCTGATGCGTACCGCCTGCGAGCTGGGCGCCCTGTCGGGCGCGCGGCGCTACCGCGATGCGCTCGGTGCGTTCGGAGAGAATCTGGGAATGGCGTTCCAGATCACCGATGATCTGCTCGACTACCAGGAGAAAAAGGAGACGACGGGCAAGCCGTCGGGTCTCGACCTGCGCGAGCACAAGGTGACGCTGCCGCTCATCTATGCCCTGCGCGAGATGGCACCGGCGTCGCGTGGCGAAGTCGAGCGGCTGTTCGAGGCCGACAGCGTAAGCGACGAGAGCATCGCGTCGGTGGTTCGGATCGTCGAGGACAGCGGCGGGTTCGACTATGCCCGGCAGAAGGGCGAGCAGTTTGCCGAGCTCGCGCACGAAGCACTGGCAGAATTGCCGGATACCGTAGCGCGCCGGTCGCTGACGGCGTCAATTTCCTACGTCATGGAGAGACATTCATAATGCCGCCACCGCCGCGGGGTCATAGCAGGCGCGGGTCCCTGTTTCATGCTCTCATTCTTGCCGCCGGATTCGTGACCGGCGGGCTGCTGACGCAGGTGGGGCGGCGGTTCCTGCCTCCGGGAGCGGCAAAAGAATTCTTTACGACGGGTGTTACGCCCTCTATCGGACCGCTGCCCATAGATTTGATTATACTCAAGTTCGCCCTCGGCCCAATCGCGCTGGACGTGTCACTTTTGAGCCTGCTGGGTGTACTGGTCGCTTATCTAATAGCGCGTTCGCTTTTCTAGGAGTCTTCCATGTTCGGCAATCTGGGTTTCCCCGAGCTGTTGATAATCATGGTGGTGATCCTGCTTCTGTTCGGCGCGAAGCGGATCCCCGAGATAGCCGGCTCGATGGGGAAGGGAATCAAGGAATTCAAGAAGAACATCAACGACGCGACGCGCGAGGTTACCTCCGAGACCAACCCGCCGGAGACCCAGTCGCGTTTGACGGCCGCCGATTTGGAGCGTCGCCGCGCGACCGAGGAAGCTGAGAGGCCCGCGCCGAAGCGGCTTATCTAGGAAAAGCGTTTAGCGGGTAGCGGGCAGCCGGCGCGCCCAGGCTCTTGCCTTTATTGATTCACCCGACGACTGGACGCCTCAACCTGCTTCCTCCGATCGTCGATCTTCGCGACGGCCTTCAGGTTGGTGAGAAACTCTGAAACCCGCTGCCGTCTGAGCGTCGAAAGCGCCTGTTGCTTCAGGCCTTGCTTCTGGGAATCGAAGACAGCGCGATTCGCCGGAACCCGATTGTCGACGCGGATGACGACGACCTGCCCGACGCCGCGAATCGGCTCGCTCACGGTGTGCAGCGGGAGCGTGAATGCGGCACCGACGGCCTCTGGCGCCTGTGCCAGCTCCTGGGCGCCGCCAACGCGTGTGAAATACTTCGTGTTGATCACCTGCATGTTCAGGAGCTTCGACGCCGACTCCAGGCTGCTGGCGGCCGCGACCTTGGCGAAGTTGCGCGCCTGCGGAAGAAGCGCGTCGAGCTTTTTCTGACGGACCAGGTAGCTGCGGATATCGTCCTTGGCCTGATCGAGTGATAGCGTTCCACCGGGCGTCAGCGAATCGAGGCGCGCCAGGTAGTATCCATCCTCGGCGTCGAATAGCTCGCTGGTCTCTCCCGGCCTCGCTCCCTGGAACGCCCAGGGTCCAACACTCGGAATGAACTGGCCGTTGATGGTGAGCGGATTTCCCTCGACCACGCCGCTTTTCAGAATCGGGATGTGCAGCTCGCGTGCTGCCTCGTCGAACTTGGCCGGCTGATCGGTCGACGCGGCGATGCGCGAAAGTGAATCCGCCCGCCGGTCAGTGCGCGTCGCGGCGGAATCGCTCTGCTGAATGCGAAGCAGAATGTGGTGCATGCTCAGTGTGTCGCCCTTTCGCGCGTCAAGGCGAATGAGGTGGTAGCCGAACGGTGACAGCACCGGCTGTGAGATCTCTCCGACCTTCAGCGCGTAAGCGGCGTTCTCGAACGCGGGAACGAAACGACCCTTCGCGCCCTTGGGCAGCTCGCCGCCGTTCACCGCCGAGCCTGAATCGGCTGATTCGGCTTTGGCTACGTCCTCGAATTTCTCGCCGCCGAGGATTCGCGATCTGAGCGCGAGCGCGCGATTGCGCACCGCCGCGGAATCGGCGGACGACACCGATCGCGGAATCATGATGATCGAAACCTTCGCGGTGCCGGGGCGCTCAAAGAGCTTCTTGTGCGTGTCGTAGTACGCCCGCACCTCGTCGTCGGTGACGCGGACGGCCGAGTCGGCGATGCGCTCGGGACCGAAGGCGACCAGGGCGACCTGCGCCGAGTCGTGGGTGTCCTGAAAACGCCGCCACAGCTGCTCGTCGGACAGGTAGACATCGGTCGCCACCTGGTCGTAGAGTTTCTCCTTGGGGATCTCGGTCCGATAGTACTGCTCGAGCTGATAGAGCAGACCCTGTTGCTTAGCCAGCGGGCTACTGAGGAAACGCTGATACTTGGCGGGATCGAACTGCCCATCGGTCTGGAGATCCGGAGCCTGCATCAATTGCGGGGGCGGGTTGTAGCGTGCCGCCTGGAGAATTTCGTCGTCTGTAACGGTGATGCCGCGTCGTCTGTACTCCTGGCGGAGCAACGCATCTGCCACGAGCTGGTCGTACGCCTGGTCCATCAACCGCTGCCTTTCGTCGAGCGTGATGCCCTGGTTGCCGCGCTGCGTCGCTTCTTGCTCGAGGTTTTGTGTTGTCTGATACCACGTAGTGGCGAGAATGTCCTCACCATTTACCGTGGCGACCGCGGTAGTGTTGGTTACCGGCGCTCGTCCCAAAAGACCTGACGTCTGCGCGAGGAGAAATCCTCCGATGAACAGTACGACGATGATTAGCCAGATGTATTTTGCGGAGGCCCGCATTACTTGCAACAAGGGCACTACTCCTTACACGAAATGAGAAGCCCTCGGGGCGGAGGGCGGAATGGCGTATAGCCTTGTAAGGTATGAGTTTGGGTGAGTTAGACGCAAGTCGCGCGAAAGCGGAGATTGGTGCATCTTTCTGCCCTGACTTGAGCGTGAAACCGGAGTTCACGGAAGTTAGGGTGAGTTTTTGCTACAAACAGTGGACGAAACGGCTGTCAGAAACGATTGCGGACAAGAGTGGGTATAGCGGCGCGAATACCCCTAGGAAGATGGGCGTAGTGGCGTGATACATCCCGAGGCAGAATGGATTACGACCGGCTGAGAGAGCTGCAAGAAAAATTCGAGGAGAATCCGCGACGGTACTTCGCACCGCTGGCGAACGAGTATCGAAAGGGAGGACAGCCGAAGCGCGCCATCGAGATCTGCCGCGCGCAGCTCGCACAAATGCCCGGTCACATGAGCGGGCTGATCGTATTCGGTCAGGCTCTTTACGAAGCCACTGACTTCGAGGAAGCACGCCAGGTGTTCGAGCGCGCGCTGACGCTCGATCCGGAGAATCTCATCGCACTGAGATCGCTTGGCGACATGTCTCTGCAAAGTGGAAACACCGCCGAGGCACGCCGCTGGTACACGCGCCTGCTCGACGCGGATCCCAAAGACACCGCTGTCATTGCACTCGTCTCCGAGATAGAGGAATCCGCCGAAGCCGCTCCTCTCGCCGCACCGGACAACTTCCCGGTGGACACAGACGGCGGCGACCAGCCCATTCCTTTTATCGCCGATGCGAGCGGGGCACCAATAGAACCTGAACTGGAGCCCGAGCCCCAATCACCCGCGGCGCCAAAGGCCGCCGAGCGGCAGCCGACTGCCTCAAGCGCGCCATCGCGTGAACCCGAGCCGGTGGCGGCTGCGGAACCACCCCCTCCACCGCTCGGCCTCGAGCGCCATTATCCGGACGAGGCATCGGCCAGCGAGCCGTCACATGCGGAGCGGGAGCCAGTCGAGCCGCCGGCAGCGCGGGCTCCGGCCGTACCGGCGCCATTCGAGGACGAGATCCCGCTGGGCGCCGAGGGATTGCACAGCGCGATCTCGACCGAGCCAAGGGGCGCCGAGTCGTTGCGTAGTCTTTTGAAGCCGGCCAAACCCGCTGGCGCCGAGGGGCTCCGTGGGAGTGCAGCGCCTGAGGAACCCGTCGGCACCGAAGGCTTGAAGGGGAAGCCCGTCGCATCGCCGCTCGAAGGCGCGGCAGCGAAGCGCTCCGATGACGACGCAGCGCTGGACGCCTGGACGCCGCCGCCCGGCGCCAACGTTCACGAGCGCGCCCCGTCTCCGAAAGATGAGCGGATGTTCGCCGGCTCGACACCCGAGCCGTTCGTCAACGAGACGATGGCGCAGCTCTATCTACAACAGGGATATCGCCAGCTCGCGCTCAAGGTCTATTACCAGCTCGCGGAAGCACGACCCAACGATCAGGGATTGAAGGACAGGATCGCCGAGATAGAGGCGGCTGATCGGGCGGCGCATCCGGAGGCTGTCACTCAGGCGCTGCGGCAGCCGCCTCCCGTCGAGCGGCCGTCACCGCCGCCCGTCGAAACGCGTCGCGACCCGCCCCCAGCCGAAGCGCCTCGTGAGCCCCCGCCAGTCGAAGCGCGTCGGGAGCCACCGCCGGTAGAAGCGCGCCGTGAACCGGCTCCGATCGAGCGACCGTCACCACCGCCGGCGGCCCCGCGGTCCCCTTCGATCGAGAGCCCGGCGCCCGGTGGCGCTCCGGAATCCGAAGAGTCGCCAAGCTTCGATCGCACCCCGGTCGATTCACCGCCATCACGCCCGTCGCCCGGTCGTGAGTCGGTCGAGTCTCCGGTACGGGAGGAGCCGCTTGCCGAGCCGGAGGGAATTGCCGCGAGGCAGCCGTCGATCAAGGAATTCTTCGCCACACTCGGCAGGAGGCGTCCGCCACGGGCTGGCGCCGCTGGTGGAGGCGCATCGATGCGTGCAACGCCAGCCATACCTTCGGAGCCGGCTCCGCTCCCACCGTCGGGACCCGCGCCCTCGCTGGACGCTGTCTTCGCCGGGGCTTCGGTGGATCCTGCCGACAGCCGCGCCGCCGCCCGCCTCGCCGGCGCATTCAGCGGTTCGACCGGAGGCACGTCGAGAACTCCACCCACTCCGCCAACGCCGACACCGCGCGTGAATCCGCGCATGCCACAGGCCCAGGAGTCGGAAGAAGACGTCGCTAAATTCCGCGCCTGGCTGGACGGGCTCACAGGCGAGTGAAAATCGCCGTCATCAATGGACCCAATCTCAATCTCCTCGGCGTTCGCGAGCCCGAGCTCTACGGGAACGAGACTCTCGCCGACATCGAGAAAAATCTCTTGACCGTCGCCAGAGAGCTCGGTGTCGAGCTCACGTTCTCACAGCACAATGGTGAAGGCGAGATCGTTGACGCGGTCCACGGTCTGCGCGGACGCGCCGATGGCGCACTGGTAAACGCCGGCGCGTACAGCCATACCAGCCTCGCCATTCGGGATGCGCTGGCGGGCGTGAAGATTCCGTTCGTGGAGGTTCATCTCACCAACATCTACGCGCGCGAGCCCGAGCGCCGGCGCTCGGCACTGGCGGACGTCGCGTTGGCGGTGATCTGCGGTTTCGGCTCGTACGGTTACGAGCTGGCTCTGCGCGGGCTGGTGAAACGGCTTCCGGTCGCGACCCATGACTGATCACCGCCCCGCGCGCATTGCCGCTTTGCGCGAAGCTCTCAATGCTGCGCACATCGACGCGCTCGTGCTCACGAGCATGCCGAACGTGCGTTATCTCACCGGCTTCTCCGGCTCGAGCGCATTGGTGCTCGTTACCGAGCGCGATCTGCATTTCATAACGGATTTCCGCTATGACACGCAGGTTGGTGAGGAAGTCGGCGATCTGGCGGCGATTCGCATCGAGTCTCAGAGCCTGTGGACGGGGTTGTGGAACCTCGCCGCCGGACTCACCGGAGTGGAAGTCGTCGGATTCGAATCGGCCCATTTGCTTCATCGTGATTTTCAGCGTCTGCTCACCGACGGCACGCGGTGGCAGTGGCGGCCGCAGGTCAACCTGGTGGAGGCATTGCGCGAATCGAAGGATCCGGAAGAAGTCGCGCTCATTCGTCACGCTGGTGGCATTGCCACACGCGCGCTCGCCAAGACCCTCAAGAAGGTCCGGCCCGGAATGACCGAGCTGAGCGTCGCCGGAATTCTCGAGCACGCTTTGCGCGACGAGGGGAGCGAGGACTTTCCGTTCGCGACGATCGTCGCGTCGGGGCCGAGAGCCGCATTGCCCCACGCCCGCGCATCGTCTCGTGAGATCGAGAGGGGAGATCTATTGCTGCTCGATTTCGGGGCGCAGTACAAAGGCTACTGCTCGGACGTCACCCGCACGGTGGTGGTGGGAACAGCGACGGCGGAGCAGCGCGAGATCTACGAGATCGTGCGAGCGGCCAACGCCGTCGCAGCCAGGTCGGTACGGGCGGGCATGAAAGGTCAGGAGGCAGACGGCCTCGCTCGGCGCTACATCGAGGAGCGCGGTTACGGCCACGCCTTCGGTCACAGCCTGGGTCACGGGCTTGGACTCGAAGTGCACGAAGCGCCACGGCTGGCCAAGACTGTTGAAGCGCTGCTCGGCGCGGGCGCCGTGGTGACGATCGAGCCGGGGATTTACCGTCCTGGTTGGGGCGGAGTTCGCATTGAAGACGACGTTCACCTGGCCGCCGCTGGGCCGGAGATACTTACGGATTTCACGCGAGAGCTGGTCGAGGTCGTATGAACG
>DASYIM010000196.1:0-3979 GCA_035997625.1 Gemmatimonadaceae bacterium | reverse complement strand
GGATCCAGGTCGCTGGCGAGTATCGGGTGCTTGATCGTGTTGCGGCGGGTGCTGATGTCCTTTTCCCGCTTGGTCGCGCTGGCCGGCTCGATCACCGCGACTCCCAGCGGCAGGCGTTTCGTCGTAAACGTCAGCTTGGCCGAGCCCACTTCCACCTTGTCGCCTTCGGCGAGGGACTTCGGCTCGGTCAGCATCGCTCCGTTCACCGTGGTGGGATTAACTCCGCACGGGTGCAGAACGAATTTGCCATCCTCCGCCCTCAGCTCGGCGTGATTCCGGGACACGGCCGGCTCACGAATGAGAATATGGCTCGCCGCGTCGCGTCCGATTGTCAGCAGGGCGTTCCTGACCGGGTAAGCGCGGCGCTCGAATTCGTATATGAGGTGGGCGCTGTCGTCGCCCGGAGCCTGTAGAGCCATGAAAGCCATTCGATCTCCGTGTTTCTAAAGACGAATGATGAGCTTGCGAGGCTACATTAAACCGGCTTAACGGACTGGAAAACAACCGAGGGGCTCGTTGGCGGGGCCCTATACGCGTATAATACCGCCAACCCACAATTAACTCCCCGGAGGGGGCATGGCGACGAAACTCGAAAAGACCCTGAAGCGTGAGATCGAAATCGACGGAAAGGCTTATATGGTGGCTATCTCGCCCGAGGGAGTTAAAGTCACCCAGAAAGGCTTCCGGCGGGGCCCAGAGCTGACCTGGCGCTCGATCATCAGCGGCGAAGCTGAAATGGGCCAGCAGCTCAAATCATCCGTTGATGCCTCAGGGGGCGACTCGGAGGAGTAGTTGGGTTAATGGCTGCCCTGCGGGTCCGCGGGGGCAGCTGGGGTGGGAGTCGCGGTCGTGGGGGTCGTCATATCCATTTGATTCATCTGCACGTTCAGATTGCTCTGTAAATCTGAAAGGTGCTCCTGGATGATGACCCAGCGGCCTCCCCTGTTTTGAAAGACTGCCGTCCACGCGCCGCTGATGACGTGATTCATTCCCATCGGCGTGAGATGCGGGATGCGATACGTGCTCGTCATCACCGCGGCATCCGGGGCGAGCACATCGACGGTCATCGACGTCCATTCCCAATGGGGATTCCGCATGTTCTGGCCGACGTAGGTCCAGAATGCCTTTATCCCTTCCTCGAGTTTCGGGCGTGTCGTGGTAGCCACGCCGCCGCTGGCTGAGATCACCCGGCCGCTGTCGGGATACAAACTCATCAGGCTCTTCACCGGATTCGGTCTGGACAGATCGTAGGCGTTGACTACGAGCCGTTTCAGCGAGTCGGCGATCGTTTTTTTCTCGGCTGCCGACATGTTGGCGGCGCTGCTCGCTCCGCAGCCAGCGGACCCGATGAGCAGAGCGGCGGCGCAGCCAGTCAGAAAAAATCCGGCGAAGACGCGCGAAACGTCGCGGCGCAGGTCGCGGTATCTCATGTTGGCGGAGGAATAGAGCGACTCCCGCGCCAGCCAGCTAGTGCGAGGCATCACCAGAATTTCTACCCTCGATCGTACTAGACCAAAGGTCCAAGCTCGGTAACTGCTCCCCGCTGTTAAAGTCAGTCTCATAGCGTAGACAACACCTGTCCCTATCGGGTGACACGGGCGGGAGAATGCGAGTGTTGACCGCCTGCAGAAGGACTTAAGTAAGGGCGTTGGAGTTGCCATTATAGGTGGCGCCGCACCGAATCAAATGTTTCAGTGCGGTGTACACGGAGCAGAGCAAGCCATTTTCCTGTGATTGGGAAGGAGTTTCTATGCGGAAGAGTTTCCTGGTGCTCGCCGGAGTTGGCGCAGTCCTTCTGGGGGCCTGCAGTGGCGACAAAAAGACGGCGATGGACGATGATCTCAAAAAGAGTCTGGAGCTTGCCTCCTCGTCTGATGGGATCACTCTCGCCAACAGCTCGCCGAATGCCGGCCAGCAGATCGTCTCTGCGATCGAGCAGACCACTCCGCCCGTGAAACAGCAGGCCCCTTCGAATACGGTGAGACGCCACAAGGCTGCTCCGAAGTCGCCGCCGAAGGTCGTTCAGACCGAGGCGCCGGCAACCGTCAATCAGCCTGAAGTTCAGACTGTCGCTCAGGCACCGGTCGCCGATGATCCGACTCCTGTCTCGCCGCGTCCGCATCCAGTCGCGGTATCCTATCCAAGCGGTTCGTCGTCTGGTGGTGACGATGGGCGTGCAAGCGGCGGTGGTTCGTCTGCTGGCGCAATCCTCGGCACGATCCTGGGCGCGGTGATTCGCGGTGGTGTTGTCGGCGATGTCGACAACTGCGATCCTCGCACCGATGGACGGAACCGTTTGCCGAATCATCAGATTCCGGTCATCATCGGTGGCAGAATGGGCACCGGCGGGGTCCTGAGATCTGGCGGCATTTCCAACAGACCCCCGAGCGGCCGCTTCCCGCGCTAACCCGCGAAAAGGATGCGGTCAATCAGACCGCATCCTTTTTTTTCCGAGATGACAATGATGAAGTTCACTTTCTCGAGGATCGCCACACCGGTCCTCTTTGCCGCTACCCTGGCGCTCGGCGCCTGCAAGCAGGGCGACAAGCCCGAAGATGCGCTGGCTCAGGACACTTCGCTGGCGCACGACCTCCAGCTCGCGAATGCCGACACCATGTCGCAGCCGGAGCTGAAGGACGTTCCGGCCACCGTCGTGCCGGCACCAGCTCCGACGGAGCCGGCGCCCAAGGCTACGAAGCGTCAAACCCCGTCCGAAATTCTGACGCCGAGTAGAACCCCGCGTCGTGTTGCCACCACGCCGCGCTCGACCCCCGAGCCGGTTGAATCCGCTCCGGTGACTACGCCCAATGGCAATACCGTGAGCGAGAACTCGGCGGGTTCATCTACCGAGCACTCGATCGGCACGATCGCCAGCGGCTCGGAGATCTCATTGTATTCCGGTCAGCGGGTTTGCACGAACCAGTATCAGGTGGGTGATAAGTTCACCGCCAGCGTCGCTGAGTCGGTTCAGGGGTCCAACGGTGTCGCCATTCCCGCCGGCGCGACGGCAGTAATCGAGATCACGTCGCTAAAGCGCAGCGAGAACGCCAATGACAACATCGAGATGGAATTCGCCGTTCGGTCGATTGCGTTCAATGGCAAGACCTATCCCATCAGCTCCACGGTGACGGCGGCGCAAGTCGAGAAGGTCCGCAACGGTGATGCCAGCAACGACGCGAGAAAGGTCGCGACCGGCGCAGTCATCGGTGCGATCGCAGGTCAGATTTTCGGCCACAAGACGAAGTCGACGGTGATCGGTGCTGCAACCGGCGCCGCTGCCGGCGCGGTAGTAGCCGGTGCTACCGGCAAATACGACGGCTGCGTCCCGAACGGAGGCCGGATCTCGCTCAAGCTCAATCAGGCGATGACGGTCCAGCAGTCGGTCTGATCGGAGTCGATCTCATTAAGGAGGGCGCGCTCGAAAGGGCGCGCCTTTTTTCATTAGGGCATGGAATTGGCGATTATCCACTTCGCCGGACGGGAAGGATTGGATCAAACGGGATCGTCTCAAAGCGCCGAAAGCCTCGCATTAGCGCTTAAGTACTTCGGGACAGGACGTTCGTTAAAGAATCAGAAGCGGAGTGGAAAGGGCGCGCTCGATTGAGCGCGCCCTTTTTTTTCCGTCACTATCGCTTATGCGCCGTAGTTGCGCGCGATCAGTCGCCCGTAGTAGATGCCGATGCCTGTGCCGACCATGCTGAGCATGAACGCAGTGGTGATTCCGATCCTCGCGCCGAGAAACCAGCCGGCGTATCCGCCAATGGTGGCCCCCAGGAATGAAAACAACTTGCTCATACCATGAAGACGATTGGTAGAGAGCCAGGGAACTGAACTGTCCGTATGCGGCTGTGAAGATCCCCGGTCTCTAAACCGTCGCGGTCTGCTCCGAGTAAAGGGCTGCGCCGGCGACTGACGAGATCAGGAAATTCACCAGTCCGATGAAGGCGAACGTCCACCACAGTCCCGTCGACATCATCCC
>DASYIM010000195.1:0-4425 GCA_035997625.1 Gemmatimonadaceae bacterium | reverse complement strand
TTTTTCATGTTCGGCGGCAGCTGGAACAGGATCGGGCCCAGTCGATCGCCGAGCAGGGCGGTGTTCTTTAGAAGAAAATCGACGAGGCTCGCCGAATCCTCCTTGAGACGCTGGTAGTGCGTGATGCGCTGGCTCGCCTTGAGTGCAAAGGTGAATGTCTCAGGAACCTGCGCCGCCCATTCGCGCAACACGTTCTCGCGGGGCAAACGATAGAACGTGTTGTTGATCTCGACCGTCGGGAATTTGCTGGCGTAAAACCCCAGCATTCCGTCGGCCTTGAGGTCCTGCGGGTAGAAATTGCCCTTCCACTCCTTGAACGCGTAGCCGCTGGTGCCGGCGAGAATCTTCACGAAGCCTTGCGGCCTGCCTTTGCTTTCTCGGCCTTCTCCGGCTTCTCGCGCTCCAGACTGGCTTTGAGGGCTTCCATCAGATCGATGATCTTGCCGTCGCCTCCGACCTTCACGTCGGCCGTGATGTCCTGTCCCTCGACCTTCGCCTGGATCGCCTCGAGCACACGCTCGCGGACGGTGTCCTTGTACTTGTTGGGCTCGAAGGTGTCGTTGGAGGTCTGATCGATCAGCTGCTTGGCGAGCTTGAGCTCCTGCGCCTTCACCTCGCCTTCGGGAACCGGTACCTCGCTCGTCGGCCGCACTTCGTCGGCGTAGTGGAGCTGTTCCATTACCAGGACGCCGTTGAGCGGCCGAAGGAGAACGAGGTGCTGCTGCCCGCGCGCAGCGTATTGTCCGAGCGCAGCCTTCTCCGTCTCCTTGAGGGCTTCGGAAAGCAGGCGATAGGCGCGGTCTCCGCCCTTGTCGGGACCAAGGTAGTAGACCTTCTCCACGTATTCGCGGTCGACCTGCGCCAGCGGAACGAACTCGACGACGTCGATCACGCTGGTCGCTTTTTCCTCCAGCGCCTTCAGCTCTTCAGCGCTGAGGACGACGTACTGGTCCTTGGCGAATTCGTAGCCTTTGACGGTGTCGTCGCGGCTTACGATCTCATTGTCCTTGGTGCAGAGGTACTGCTGCTTGAGCCGAGATCCACACTTCTTGTGCAACATGTTGAATGACACGCTCGTCTTGGACTCGGAGGACGAGTAGATGTTGACCGGGACTGAGACGAGGCCGAAAGAGATCGTGGCGGTTCCGATTGAGCGAGCGGGCATGAGCTGGGGGAAAAGAGGTTATCGACCGGGCAGGAAATGGAGGGAGAGTGAATCACAAATATTTCTTGCGTGGAAAACTCTCACCACCCTATCCTTATCCATGTCCACGATGGACGCAAGAGTAAATCACTGGTCACCCGTAAACCGCTGACATGTCGGAAACGCCGGAACCCTCTGTCCCGAGCGATAACCTCAGCGCCTACCGGGCGAAGCGGTCGCCTGACCGCACGCCCGAGCCATTCGGTCCGGTCTCCAGCGCTCCGGGAAATCTTTTCGTGGTCCACAAGCACGCCGCGCGAAATCTGCATTTCGATTTGCGGCTGGAGATGGACGGGGTGCTGAGATCGTGGGCGGTGCCAAAAGGGCCGTCGTACGACATGAACGACAAACGGCTAGCCGTAAAAGTCGAAGACCACCCCCTCGAGTACGGCGACTTCGAGGGCGTGATCCCGGCGGGAAACTACGGTGCCGGCGGGGTGATCGTTTGGGATCGCGGCGAATGGGTGCCGCTCGAGGATTGGCGCGAAGGGCTGGAGAAAGGGAAGCTCCTCTTCGAGCTCAAAGGCTACAAGCTCCACGGAAAGTGGACGCTGGTGAAGATCAAGAAGAGTGAGAAGGATTGGCTGCTCATCAAGGAGCGCGACGCCTACGTCCAATCACCAGGCGACGTCTTCAACGAGGAATCGGTTCTCTCGGGACTGACCGTCGAAGAAGTAAAGGCGGGCGACAGTCCGGCGGCGCAGCTGCGAAAGACTCTGACATCGGAAGAGAAAGTAGTGCGTGCGCGCGTGGATCCTTACAAAGTCGACGCGATGCACTGCGAGACCCGGGATGAAGCCTTCACGCGTGACGACTGGCTGTTCGAGCTGAAGCTCGATGGTTACCGGCTTATCGCCAGCAAGTCGCACGGCGAGGCGCTCCTGCTTACCCGCAACGGGAACGACTACACGAACGTCTTTCCCGAAATCGCCCGCGCCGTCAAAGCACTCCCGGCCGACGACATTATCATCGACGGAGAGGTTGTCTGCCTGGAAGCCAATGGCATCCCCAGCTTCTCGAGGCTCCAGAAGCGCGGACGACTTTCATCCGAGATGGAGATCCGCCGCGCCGCCGTCGAGCTGCCGGCGACGTTTTTCACTTTCGACCTTATCGCGTTCGAGGACTTCGATGTGCGTCCGCTAACGCTCCTGCGCCGCAAAGAGCTGCTCAAGGACGCGGTGCCGGCCCTCGGCGCGGTCCGCTATCTCGATCACATCGAACGGGAAGGCGAGGCCTTTCTCAAGCAGGTGATGACGATGGGGCTCGAGGGAATCGTCGCCAAGAAAGCCGCCTCGAGATACAAGGGCGGTCGGTCGGGTGATTGGCTAAAGATCAAAGCCGAAAAGACCGGCGACTTCGTCATCGTCGGTTTCACCAAGCCCAATGGCAGTCGCTCACATCTCGGCGCGCTGCAACTCGCCGATTGGGTGAATGGCGAGCTGGTGTATGCTGGCCGAGTGGGGACGGGATTCACCGAAGAACTTCTGAAAGAACTGCATGGACTGCTCGACCCAATCGTGCGCGGGGATCCGCTGTGCGCCGGTCCAGTCTACTCGCCGAGCACGGACGCGCTCCGGAGCGAACAGATTCCCGAAACCAAGACCACGGTATGGACGGATGCTATTCACGTCTGCGAGGTGCGCTATCGTGAGGTGACTCCCGATGGGCTGCTCAGGCATGCGGCTTTTCTGAGGCTGCGCACCGACAAACTTGCGCACGAGTGCGAGCGACAGGGGTGGGCGGCCGCCATTGAGGCCACGTCGAATGAATCGTCTCAGCCCCATGTCGACCCGCAGGAAAGCGACGAGGCCGACGCGAAGGGGAGGATCGTGCGTGAGCGCGTTCACGTCGACGCCACCGCGGTCCACGAGCCGCCGCCACCTCCGGCAAAACCGGCGATCGAGAAGAAGATCGCCTTCTCCAATCTCAACAAGGTGTTCTGGCCCGCCGAGAAGTACACCAAGGGCGATCTGATCGAGTTCTACCGCGCGGTGTCGAAGTGGCTGTTGCCGTATCTGGTGAATCGGCCCGTGGTCCTTACACGATTCCCCGACGGCATCGATGGAAAATCATTCTATCAGAAGGATGCGCCAGTCTTCGCTCCCGATTGGGTGCGCACCACTCCGATCTGGAGCGAAGAAACTCAGCGCGAGATCAAGTATTTCGTGTGCGATGACGAAGAGTCGCTGCTGTATCTCGCCAACATGGGATCGATTCCGATTCACATCTGGGCCAGCAGGGTCGGCTCGCTGGAGCTTCCGGACTGGTGCGTGATCGATCTCGATCCGAAGGAGGCGCCGTTCTCGGATGTGATTCGATGCGCTCAGGTGCTGCACCGAGTGTGTGACGCGGTGGGGCTGCCGAGCTTTCTGAAGACGACGGGGAAGACGGGGCTGCACATCATGCTGCCGCTGGGGCGGCAATGCACCTACGAGCAGTCCCGCATGCTTGGCGAGCTGCTCGCGCGGGTGGTGCTGCGCGACTGCGGTGAGTTTGCGACGATCACGCGTCACGTCACCAAGCGCGGCGACAAAGTCTATCTCGATTATCTGCAGAACCGTCACGGCCAGACTATAGTAGCGCCGTACAGTGTGCGTCCTCTTTCCGGCGCGACGGTGTCGATGCCTTTGTCGTGGGACGAAGTGAACGAAACGCTCGATCCGAAAATCTTTACAATCAAGAATTCGATCGAGCGAATTGAGCGGAAGCGTACAGATCCAGTGTCGCCGGTGCTTGAGTTAAAGCCTGATCTGGCCGATGTGCTCGATCGGCTTGGCGAGCTGTGGAGCAATGATTCGCGCTCGTAATAGAATAATTCGCGACGCAAGGATTTGTTGGCACGGTCTTAGCTTGCCCTCGTCAACGCGCGCAAACGATCGCGCGACGGCTTCACAAAAAAGTCAACGCACAACACAATGACGAAACGACCGTTTCGCCTGACGTATATAGATGCGCGCCGTCTCTGCGGCGTTGCCGGTTGCGACAATTCTCCAGCGGATGCGCGAATCTCGCACATCCATGACCTAGACCCAGCACGTCGCAACCTGACTGAGGCCAGTCGCGCGATTCATGAGTCATATCATGAACCGCACACTAACGAGCGGGGTGGGTTTGGCCCTCGCGATGATCAGCATATTGTCGTGCTCCGGAGACAGCGTAACGGGAACCGGTGGTCTCAGCTCGGACGACTTGTCGGCCGATGCAACTCTCATCGCATCGGT
>DASYIM010000194.1:0-7039 GCA_035997625.1 Gemmatimonadaceae bacterium | reverse complement strand
GGTGACGAGACCATCGTCCATCAACGTCTGAACGAAGGAATTCCTGTCATCGCCTCACCGAATCGCGCGCGCGGCATTCGTGAAGCCATCGCGAGTGGCGTCGGCGTGGTGGTGCTAGACGACGCCTTCCAGCATCGGCGTGCAAGCCGGGACGCGGATGTTGTTCTGATCAATGCCGACGCCTGGACGGGACGTCCGAGACTGCTGCCGGCAGGCCCTTGGCGGGAACCACTCCGCTCCGCCCGCCGGGCAACGCTGCTGATTGTCACTCGAAAGATCGCCGACCGAGCAGCGGTTGCTGACGTAACGAGGGCGCTCGCACATGCTGCTCCCCAAGTCCCCGTCGTCTCAGTTCAGCTAGTCCCCGCCGGTCTCACAAGCACATCGACGGGGCAGACACTGCCGCTGCACACGCTCACTGGCGCCGATCTCACGGCGATCGCGGCGATCGCTCAACCCGACTCATTCTTCAAGCAACTCACCGAGCTTGGGGCGATCGTACGTCCTTTCAGTTTTTCCGACCATCACGCCTTTACCGCATCCGATGCGCGATGGCTCGCCGAGCAGGCAAGTAGCTCTGACTTCGTGGTTTGCACCCTCAAGGATGCAGTAAAACTGGAGTCTCTGTGGCCTGCCGAAGCGGGGTCATTATGGTATGTTTCACAGCGCCTGCGAATCGAAGACGGTCAGCAGCACATCGACCGCCTGATCGAGGATCTGTTGTCGTCGTCCACCCGTAAACCAGACCCAAAACAAGACCCAAACGCTACTCATGGCCACTGACTATCGAATCCCCGGCAACAAGCTGGTCCGTCCCGACAAAGATCGTTTCCTCGATGAGGAGAACCCTTTCGAGGCGATGATGTCGCGCTTCGACAAGGCGGCGGAGCTGCTCGATCTGGAGCCGGGCATGTACAAAGTCCTGCGGCAGGCGGAGAAGCAGGTAATTGTCTCGATACCGGTCATGATGGACAACGGGCAGATCGAGGTCTTCGAGGGATACCGGGTTCTGTACAACACATCGCGTGGGCCCGCCAAGGGCGGCATCAGATTCGACTTGCAGGTCACGCTCGAGGAAGTGAAGGCGCTCGCGGCGTGGATGACCTGGAAGTGCGCAGTGGTCAATATCCCGTTTGGCGGCGCCAAGGGTGGCGTCAGGTGCGACCCGTTGGCCATGAGTGCCGCGGAGCTGGAGAAGCTGACGCGACGCTACACGTCGGGAATCATCAACCTGCTGGGTCCCGACTCCGATGTGCCCGCGCCCGATGTGAACACCAATGAGCGCGTGATGGCGTGGGTGATGGATACCTACTCGATGCACGTCGGCCATACCACCACTGCGGTGGTGACAGGAAAGCCGGTGGAGCTCGGTGGATCCCTCGGCCGCCGTGAAGCAACGGGACGCGGATGCATGATCGTCATCAAGGACGCGCTCCAACACCTCGGAATGCCGGTGAAGGGGACGACGGTGTCGATTCAGGGATTTGGCAACGTGGGCTCGGTCGCGGCGCAGCTGCTGGCGCGCGAGGGGTGCAAGATCGTAGCGATCGGTGATCGATCCGTTTCGCTTTACAACGCCAGCGGCATCGACATCGACGATGCGATCGCGCACGTCAAGAAGAACAGGTCGCTCGACGGATACAACAAGGCGGAAGTAATCTCCGGCACGGACCTGCTGACGCTCGACGTCGATGTGCTCCTGCCGGCGGCGCTCGAGAACGTCATCACGACACGCAATGCCGGCGACATCAAGGCGCGCATCATTTGCGAGGGCGCGAACGGTCCCACCACCGCTGCCGCCGATTCGATTCTCGACGAGAACGGCGTGTTCGTGATTCCGGACATCCTCGCCAACGCCGGTGGAGTTACCGTGTCTTACTTCGAGTGGGTGCAGGACCGTGGCGGCTACTTCTGGCCTGAGGACCTCGTCAACGAACGGCTCGAGACGATCATGCGGCGCAGCTTCAAGGACGTGCTCGACCTCTCCCGCCAACGGCGGGTGAACATGCGGACAGCTTCCTACATGGTTGCCGTCAATAGAGTTGCCAGCGTCCACAAACTCCGCGGCATTTACGCCTAAATGCGACTGGTCGTCGCTGTCGTGGGCAAAGCGCGCAACGCCGCGCTGGGCGAAGCGATCAAGGATTACGAGACACGAGCGGCGCGGTATTGGCCGCTCGATGTTCATGAGGTTCGCGAGGAACGAGCGACGGGCATCTCGCTGGAGCGTGTGAAAGACCGCGAGGGCGCGCGGCTGTCAGAAAAGATTCCGCAACGCGCCCGGACCGTCGCATGCGAGCGGGACGGTAAGACCTTCAGCTCCGAGACCTTCGCGGATTTCCTGCGCCAGGCGCGCGACGAAGACCGTGACCTGGCGTTTCTCATCGGCGGCGCATTCGGCCTGTCGCAGGACGTTACCGGCAATTCTACAATGAAGCTCTCGTTGGCGCCGTGGACGCTGCCGCACGAGATAGCGCGCCTGGTCCTCGTCGAGCAGATCTACCGCGCCGGCACCATCGTCCGCGGAGAGCCGTACCACAAATGAGCGCCTTCACGATCGAGGAACTTGTCGTGGCCGGGACCGGCGAGCAGGAAGCGGATTGGTTCGAGGAGTGGTTCGGACAGGACTACCTCGACATCTATCAGCACCGGGATGAGACCGAGGCCGAGCGAGCAATCGAACTGATCGCGACGAATCTGGCGGGCCGGCAGATCGATCGTGTGCTCGATCTGGCCTGCGGAGCGGGGCGGCACACCAAGGTGTTGCGCGAGCGGTGGTGGACGGTTGGCCTCGATCTGTCGATGTCGCTGCTCAGGGTGGCGCGGCGGGAATCTCCCGACGGACCCTACGTGCGCGCCGACATGCGTGAGCTCCCGTTTGCCGAAGGAAGCTTCGACCTGGTCGTGAATCTTTTTACGAGCTTTGGCTACTTCGAGGACGACAGCGAGCACGTGCGGGTCCTGTCGTGCTTGTCCGACGCAATGAGGCACGGCGGAACGCTGGTGATAGACTACCTGAACGCCAGCCAGGTTCGCCGTGAGCTGGTGCCCTATGATGAACGCGTCGAAAACGGCATCACCATCGAGCAGAAGCGGACCATCAGTCCCGACGGCCGCTTCGTCGAGAAGACGATAGCGCTGCGGGAGCGTGGCAAGGAGTACATCGAGCGCGTCCGGCTCCTTTCGCCGCCCGACCTGCAGCGGATGCTCATCAGCGCCGGCTTCAAGGTGGTCAGGCTCTTTGGCGATTACGGCGGGGCCGATTGGACCGAGGACTCGCCGCGCACGATCCTCTTCGCGAGCCGCGAGTGAATCCGCGCGTTGTCACCCAGACAGTGAGCGGAAATCCGTTGGCGGCCGCCGTGATTTCAGGCACCGCTCCGGCCGGCTGGTATGAGCCAACGCCAGGCAGCCCCACCGCATGGCGTGACCGCGCTGAAGCGGTCCGAGCGACGACGTCGAACGACTGGCTTACTCGCCTGTCACCCGCTTTCGAGGCTACCGGCCGGGCAAAGGAGCGGCTGGAGAAATCGGCGGGAGGTCGCGGAGTCGTCGTCACCACCGGACAGCAGCCCGGGCTCTTCGGCGGGCCGGTGTACACGCTCTCCAAAGCACTGAGCGCGCTCGCGTTCGCCGACGCTCTCGAGCGCAGCACCGGCATCCCCGTTGCTCCCGTGTTCTGGGCAGCGACTGACGATACCGACTTCAAGGAGGCGAGCAGCACCGTTGTCGCAGTTACAGGCGGAGCTCAGCTCCTCCGCATCGATCACCCTGAAACGCTCGGGCGCACGATGGCCGCGATGCCACTGGGCGACGTGTCAGCACAATTGGCAGCGCTCGTGCACGGCGCGGGCTCGACGATCGATCCGACCCCGATCGAGCTGCTCGAGAAGTTCTACACTTCGAAGGAGACCGTAGGATCGGCCTATGTGTCTTTCCTGCGCGCTCTGTTCGAACCCCTGGGAATCGCCATAATCGATGCCTCACACCCGGCCACTCGCGCTGCTGCCACCCCGGTGCTGAGCGACGCCCTGCGGAAGGCAGCCGATATTGCCGGCGCGATCTCCGAGCGAAATCGAGAGATAGAGGCGGGCGGTTTCTCGATGCAGGTCCAGGACGTGCCCGGACTATCTCTCGTGTTCAGCTCGGTGTCCGGCGGGCGCAAGCGCGTCCCCATCAAGGCAGCGGTGAAGAAAAGCGTGACCGACGACATGGGGCCGAATGTTCTTCTTCGCCCAGTCATCGAGCGCGCAATTCTACCCACGGCCACCTACATTGGCGGGCCCGCGGAGATCGCTTATTTCGCCCAGATATCACCCATCGCCGACACCCTCGGCGTGGCGCGTCCCGCGATCGTTCCACGCTGGTCGGCGACCATCATCGAGCCTCACGTTGAGAGGATTCTGGAGAAGCTCTACCTGCTTCCAGAGGATCTGCGCGATCCGCACGAAGTCGAGACCCGCGTCGCGCGCTCCCGCCTGTCAAAGGACGTGCTCGACGAAATCGAGAAAACGCGAGCTCTGCTCGACGAGCGCCTCGACGCCATGACCAGAGCGGTGGACGAAAGCCAGACGCCGATCGCACCCGCGGTCACCGGGGGTCTGCACGCGAATTTGTCGAGACAGCTGGATCGGTTCGAGCGCCGTCTGGTGGCCGCGGCCAAGCGGCAGCACGCTGAAACCATGGCAGAAATCGCCACGGCGCGCGGCTCGCTCTATCCATTCGGGAAACCGCAGGAAAGAAGTCTCAACTTCGTGCCGCTGCTGGCGAGATACGGTCCCGGTCTCCGGGATGAAATGCTTCGTGAAGCGGAGCGTCATGCGACGAAGTTGATCGGCGCCGGCTCTCTCATGGACGCGCCAGTCGAGGCAGTTTCAGCACGGGACCAGTCGTGACCGACGGCGACGATATCGCTGAAGAACAACGGTCGCTGGGCAAGTTTCTCCCGCCCGAGCCCGACGAAGTAACCGAAGCTGCTCCACCGGTCGAGCGCCGCGCAACGCCGCGCACCCCCGCACAGGCGTTCGATAGATCGAAAGGCGCGGCGTTTCTCGTTGCGTCGGGTATTCTCCTCAGCCGCCTGGCGGGCCTGATTCGCCAGACGATGATGGCCCGCTACCTGGGCGCGGGAATGGCCGCCGACGCATTCAACGCGGCCTTCCGAATTCCGAATCTGCTGCAGAATCTCTTCGGCGAAGGGGTGCTGTCCGCTTCGTTCATTCCCGAGTATGCCGGTCTGCTTGGCAAGGGCGACGAAAAGGAGGCCACGCGTTTGGCCGGAGCAGTGGCGGGAATGCTCGCACTGGTCGCCTCGATCATCGTCCTGCTCGGTGTTCTGTCGGCTCCGTGGCTAGTAGCAATCATCGCCAACGGCTTCACCGGCGAGAAACGCGAGCTCACCGTGCGCCTCACCAAGATTCTATTCCCCGGCGCGGGCCTGCTCGTATTCTCGGCCTGGTGCCTCGGCGTTCTGAACAGCCACCGGCGCTTCTTCCTTTCGTACACGGCACCGGTGCTCTGGAACCTGGCGATGATCCTGACGCTGGTGTTCTTCCACCAGGGACGGAACGAAGGCCAGCTCGCGATCTACCTCGCGTATGGCTCTGTGATCGGGAGCGCGCTCCAGTTCGGAGTTCAGCTCCCGCAAGTGCTGACTCTCGCGCGCGGGGTGAGGCCAAGGATAACGGCAGCCTCGCAGAGTGTGAGAAGTGTTTTCCGAAATTTTCTTCCTGCCTTTATCGGTCGTGGTGTGGTGCAGGTCAGCGCTTACGTGGATGCCTGGCTGGCGAGCTACCTCGGCAACGGGGCGGTCTCTTCGTTCACGTACGCGCAGACGATCTACGTCCTACCGATAAGTCTGTTCGGGATGGCGATCTCGGCCGCCGAGCTGCCGGCGATGTCGCGGGCGACGGGTACCACCGCCGAGATAGGAGCGTACCTGAGAGTACGCCTCACGAATGGCCTCGATCGCATCTCGTATTTCATCGTGCCAAGCGTTGTCGCGCTGCTCGCGCTGGGAGATCTGATCGTCCACCTGCTCTTCGAGAGCGGGAGATTTCAGCGGGGGAACACCATCTGGGTATGGCAGATCCTGATCGGATCGACAGTCGGGCTGCTCGCATCGACGATGGGGCGCTTGTACTCGTCGACGTTCTATGCAATGAGAGACACCAGAACGCCGCTTCGCTTCGCAATCGTCCGTGTCATTCTCACCACCTTTCTCGGATACCTATTCGCGCTGGTGTTGCCTGGCGTTCTCGGCGTGGATCGAAAGCTGGGTGCGGCGGGCCTGACGGCGTCGGCCGGAATAGCCGGCTGGGTGGAATTCTTTCTCCTGCGGCGGGAGCTCGACAACCGGATTGGACGGACGCGGCTGATTCCCGACCGAATGGCGCGCCTGTGGGCCGCGGCTCTTGGCGGCGCGGCCATCCCGTGGATCTACAAGCTGGCAATGGATCGCGGCAGTCCGGTGTTCTCCACCCACGAAGGCGTGATCCGGTCGAAGCTCCTCGCCCTCCTGTTGCTGGCGATTTATGGCGCGACGTATGTCGCGCTGACGGCGGCTTTCCGGATTCCCGAGGCGAGGACGGTCGTTGAGAGAGTGAGGCGCCTGGTCAAGCTGTAGCGCCGTGAACCCGCCTTTTCACGCGTGGTATTATTACACATGCTACCCGTACCAGAGACAGTTGCCGCAAAGCTTCCGCATCTCCCCGAAGGACCTGGCGTCTATTTGTGGAAGGGCAGGGACGGGACTACCCTCTATATAGGTAAGGCAAAGCGCCTGCGCTCTCGCGTGCGCAGCTACTTCGCCAACGATCAGCTGGCGAGCGTGAAGACGAGCCACATGGTCAGCCTTATCGCCGACCTGGAAACGATCGTGGTCCCGAGCGAAGCGCATGCGCTGATCCTCGAAGCGAATCTGATCAAGGAGTACCGCCCGAGATTCAACATCGCGCTGCGCGATGACAAGTCGTATCCGTACATAAAGGTGACGGTCCAGGAGCCTTTTCCAAGGGTGTGGGTGACACGGCGCCTGGAG
>DASYIM010000193.1:0-26603 GCA_035997625.1 Gemmatimonadaceae bacterium | reverse complement strand
CAGCGCTCGCCGACGCACTTCACCAAGGCGATTCAGCCGAGCTACGACGAGTGGGACATCAAGTTCCTCGCCGAGCGCTCAGCCATGGCCGCCTTCCCGGCAGCGGAGATTGGTCTGATACCGGGAAGCGGCGACATTCTGTGGGAGATATCGGCCAACGGAGCGAAAGTTGGCGTCGCCCGTCGTCTGACGCTGGATGCGCCGGTTTGGGCGAAACCGGCGTTCGGGCTCGAGATCAACATCGAGAGCGCGGGCTCGACTCAGGTAAAACACAGGACATACCGCCCGATTCCCGCCACTCCGCGGGCTCAGGTGGATCTGGCGCTGATTGCGGCGACGAGCGTGACCGCCGCCCAGATCGAAGCAGTCATAAGGCGGGAGGCCGGCGACCTGCTCGAGACGCTCACACTCTTCGACGAGTTCATCGGGCAGGGAATTCCCGAGGGATCGCGGAGTCTGGCGTGGGCGTTGACGTTCCGCGACCGCGAGCGCACACTAAAGGACAAGGAAGTGCAGGTGAGAACGGAGAAGATCGTAAAAGCACTCGAAGGAGAGCTCGGTGTCAGACAGCGTACGACCTGAAGTCGCAGCATTTGCTGAGCTCGAGCAGCTGGTCAAGCATCTCGGTGACGAGCTGGCCTCCTTTCGCCGCCGTGCCCTCCAGGCTGAGGCGCGCCTGAAGACCCTCGAATCCACCGGAGTGAAAGGGGTTGTCTCGCCCGAGCGCGTTCAGTTCCTCGAGCGGGAGAACGCGGGACTCACCAAGCGACTCGCCACAGCCCGCGATCGGACACAGCAGATGATCGATCGAGTCCGATTCCTCCGGCAACAGCACGACGGAGCGCCGGCCCGTTGAGCTCGAAGAAGAACGTGGTCCGCGTCACCATCCTTGGTGACGAATACACGATCCGCAGTGACGTCAGTCCGGAACGAACCCGGGCAGTGGCCGAGCACGTTGACAATGTCATCCGCGAGACGATGCGGGCCGGGAACATCGTCGAGACGCAGAAGGCCGCCATCCTGGCCGCGCTGAGCATCACCGACGAGCTGTTCGATGCTCGCGAAGGCGGCGAGGAGCTGGCCGACTCGATGAAGAGGCTAAGCTCTGAGATCCGGCCCTGGTTGCCGCCGGCCAAGAGGAAGGAGTAAAAGAGGGAAGGGGGAAGGGGGATGAGGGAAAAGGGAAGCGAAAAGCGCCCCACGTCCCGCTCCCACCTAAAGGTCGCGCCCCCCGTCCCTCGTCCCCCGTCCCCCATCCCGCCCCACTCTCGCCCAAACCAAGAAATACCATTACCTTAGAGCCGACTACGCGACGACTTTCCGGCGCGATAGGGGCCGCCTGTGGCTTGGCTGCGGGCCCAACATAGATCGGGATATGACGAATACAGCTCTGTTCGCCGCAGCTGGCATACTTTTGTTTCTAATTGCCGGTGCGGTTTTTTTTATAGTCGGCGGCAAGCGGGGCCGTAACGTCGAGCTGAAACGTCAACGGGAAGCCAAAGCTACGGCGGAAGAGACCGCCACGAAAATCCTCTCCGAAGCCCAGCGCGAAGCGGAAAGCGCGCGCAAGACCGCCGTCCTCAGCGGCAAGGAAGAGCTCATCAAGCTCCGCGAGGAATGGGAAGTCGAGGCACGCGGCCGCCGCGAGGAAATCGAGCGCGAAGAGCGTCGCGTCGAGGATAAAGAGGGACAGCTCAATCGCAAGTACGATCTGCTCGAGCAGCGCGAGCGTGAGACCACCCGCCGGGCCGAGACCGTAGCTGGGCAGGAAAAAACACTGACCCAGAAACAACAGGACCTCGAAAAGCTCCTTGGCGAAGAACGCCGCCGTTTGGAGCAGCTGGCGGGCATCTCAGCCGGCGATGCCAAAGCCGAGCTGATGCATCGGATGGAGGAAGAGGCGCAGGCCGACGCCGCCAACAAGATCCGCGAGATCCGCGAGACCGCCAAGCGCAACGCCGAGCGCGAAGCAAAGAAGATCATCGCCCTCGCGATCCAGCGAATCGCCGCGGAGCAGAGCGTCGAGGCGACTGTCTCAGCCGTGTCTCTTCCCAACGACGAAATGAAGGGGCGCATCATCGGTCGCGAGGGCAGAAATATTCGGGCGTTCGAGCTCGCTACCGGTGTTGACGTCATCATCGACGATACGCCTGACACCGTAGTCGTCTCGTGCTTCGATCCGGTGCGGCGCGAGATCGCGCGGCTGTCGCTGGAAAAGCTGGTCGCCGACGGCCGCATTCATCCCGGCCGCATCGAGGAAGTCGTCAACAAGTCGCGACAGGAAGTTGACACGTCCATCGTCGAGACCGGTGAGCAGGCGGCGTACGAGAGCGGAGTGCACGGTCTGCACCCCGAGCTGGTCAAGCTGATCGGCCGGATGCGGTGGCGAACCAGTTACGGACAGAACATCCTGAACCACTCCAAGGAAGTCGCCTGGCTGGCAGGGATCATGGCCGCCGAGCTCGGGCTCGACGTGAACATGGCGCGTCGCGGCGCCCTGCTGCACGACGTTGGAAAAGTCCTCACCCATGAGCACGAGGGCACCCACGTCCAGCTCGGCGTCGAGGTTGCGACACGCTACGGCGAGAACCCGCTGGTGGTGAACTGCATCGCCGCTCACCACGACGACGTGCCGCATGAGACCGAAGTCTCCGTGCTCGTTCAGGCGGCCGACGCCATCTCCGGCGCTCGACCCGGCGCGCGGCGAGAGGCGTTCGAGACGTACGTCAAACGACTCGAGGGCCTCGAGAAGATTGCGTCGAGTTATCGCGGCATCGAAAAGGTTTTCGCGATCCAGGCGGGTCGTGAGATCAGAGTGATCGTCACGCCGGAGGAGGTCGACGATCCACGCATGGCGTCGCTCACCGAAGAAATCGCGCGACGTATCGAGGCAGAGCTGCAATATCCGGGGCAGATCAAAGTAGTTTTGATCCGGGAGACGAGAGCAGTGGACTTTGCCCGCTGAGCTGATCGACGGCCGCGCGATAGCAAAAAAAGTTCGCGCCGATGCAGCAGAGCGGGCCAGAAAGCTGATTGCGCGGGGGATTCGCCCCGGACTTGCCGTCGTTCTCGTTGGAGAAGAACCTGCCAGCGTCGTCTACACCACGTCCAAGGGGAAGGCGGCGGAGGAGGCAGGGATGTACAGCCTCAATCTGCGGCTGTCCGCCGACATCTCACAGGCTGACCTCCTCGCCCGTGTCGACTCCCTGAATGCGGACTCGGAGATACATGGCATACTGGTGCAGATGCCCTTGCCGAAACACATCGACCCCGACGCTGTGATCCGCCGCATCGATCCGATCAAGGACGTGGACGGATTTCATCCGGTCAACGTAGGAAAGATGCTGGTGGGCGAGCGTGACGGCTTCATCCCTTGCACACCGGCGGGGATTCAGGTGCTGCTCAAGGAATCGGGAGTAAGCACTCCCGGCAAGAACTGCGTGGTGATTGGCCGCAGCAACATCGTCGGCAAGCCGATGGCGGCGCTCATGATGCAGGACAACGAAAACGCGAACTGCACCGTCACGGTCTGTCACCGTCACACCGTCGATCTGGCCGCACACACCAGGAGCGCGGACATCCTCATCGTTGCGGCTGGCCGGCCGGGGATCGTGACGGGCGACATGGTGAAGCCGGGCGCCGTGGTGATTGACGTCGGCACCAATCGTGTAGAAGATCGGAGTGCCAAATCGGGGACACGGTTGACGGGCGATGTCGATTTCAAATCCGTTTGCGAGGTTGCGTCGAAGATCACACCGGTTCCGGGAGGGGTTGGCCCGATGACTATCGCGATGCTGATGGCCAACACTGTGCGCGCCGCCGAGCTGGCCTCACAGCGTCGATGAAGCAGCCGCTCTCCTTCGATTTCACGGACATTCCGCGCGGCCGCGCTTCACCAGTCGGCAGCACTTCCGACAACCCGCTGTCGGTGTGCGATCTCACTCTCAAGACCCGCGAGCTCGTCGAGTCACGACTCAGAAACCTGTGGGTGCGCGGCGAAATCAGCGACTTCAAGCGTCACCGCAACGGCCACTGGTATTTCAACCTGCGTGATCGCGACGCCCAGATCCGCTGCGTCGTCTGGCTCAGCGACCAGTATAGAGTGCCGGCGCCGCCCGACGACGGAATGCAGGTGGTGCTCTTCGGCCAGATGACCGTGTTCGCCGCTCGCGGCGATCTCCAGCTCAAGGTCACCCGGATCGATGCGGAGGGTGACGGCCTGTGGCGAAAGGCGATGGAGCTGACGCTGGGCAAGCTGCGCGCGGAGGGTCTCCTCGACGATGCTCGCAAGCGGGCGATACCGCATTATCCGCGGTGCGTCGCCGTAGTAACCAGCCCGGACGGCGCCGCCCTCCGCGACATCGTCGCCGTGATGCGCAAAAGAAACCTCGGCGCCCGCCTGGTGGTGTGTCCGGCGCAAGTTCAGGGAGACACCGCCGCCGGCGAGATCGCGGCGGCGATCAGGCGCGTCGGTCGCTGGGGCAAGGCGGACGTGTTGATCGTAGGTCGGGGTGGGGGCAGCAAGGACGATCTTTGGGCGTTTAACGACGAGCGGGTTGCTCGCGCCGTCGCAGAATGCCCGATACCGGTTATCTCGGCCGTCGGTCACGAAGTCGACATGTCGGTGTGCGATGCAGTCGCCGACCTGCGGGCGGCGACGCCATCGGCTGCTGCCGTCGCGGCGTGTGCTTCGCGCGACGATGTGAAAAAGACACTGTCGCGCGCTGGTCGCAGTCTCTCGGAATCAGCACAACGCCGGATCAGAAACGACAGACGACTGATTGAAAGCGCCGGCAGCGCGCTGGCGCGGTCGACGACGCGAATCGTCACCAGGAAGAAGGCGCTGCTCGGAATGTGCGCGGCGAAGCTCAGCGCGCTCAGCCCGCTGGCGACGTTGTCGCGCGGCTACGCGGTCGCTCGCGACCGCGCCGGGCGCGCGCTGACATCGGTAAGTGAATTCCCCCCGGGAATGGAGTTCGATCTGCTGCTGCACGACGGAGAAGTGGCTGCGGCGACCCAGCGTGTCTCGCCGAAGGTCCCGTCAGCGTGAGCCTGTTTCTCACCTTCATCACGAGCCTTATGCTCGGGATGCGACACGCGACTGATCCGGACCACATCGTCGCCGTAACGACCATCGTCAGCCGCGAGCGATCAGTAATGAAGGCCGCCGGCATTGGTGCGGTCTGGGGAATCGGTCACACGCTGACGCTGCTGCTCGTCGGCGGGTCGATTATCGCGTTCAAAATCGTATTCGATGCGCGGCTTGGATTGTCGCTCGAGCTCGCCGTCGCGGTGATGCTGATCGTACTCGGGCTGCTCAATCTGTTTGACGTGCGCGCCGGCACGCGCGCGATCAGCGCGTCGCGCCCGTTTTTTGTGGGAATCGTTCACGGACTTGCCGGTTCGGCGGGGGCCGCCCTTCTCATCGTGCCGCTGATCGACGATCCGCGGTGGGCGGCGCTCTATCTGTTGACGTTCGGCCTCGGCACGATAGTCGGGATGGCTATCGTCACCGTGACGATCGCCGCGCCATCACTGCTCGCGGCCGCGCACATTCCGAATCTTCAGCGGTCGCTGCGCCTCGCATCCGGAGCGGTGAGTGTGGTCTTCGGACTCTACCTGGTGCACAAGATCGGCTTCGGGGACGGACTCTTCACAGCCTCCCCCCAATGGACCCCGCGCTAGCCTAGAGCAGCTGTTGGTTGCACATGAGGAGCACCACTCTGACCTCCTCCTGTCCTATCGCCCCAACGGTCTTGGCCGCGTAGTAGAACGGCTCCCCCGGCATCTTCGCTTCGCCGAAGACGAGGACTGAGTCGATCTGGTTTACCGTGATCTCAAAATCACCGTTGCCGTTACTCATCGCGTAACCGAGGGTCTTCGCGCTCCTCACCCGCTTGAGCAGTCGCTCATATTCGATGGCCGCCGCTCGCATGGCGTCCGGATTTCCGCTCTCCCAGTCGAGACTGTCGAGAACGTTGAGCGACTTACGGATTGTCGGAACCTTGGCAGCGTTGAACGCATAGACGTGCACCCCGGGTATGCCGGACGTCGATTCCTTGACATCCGCACAGGGCTGGGCACTTCCGTCGAGCAGCGTCTTTTCCGGCAGGGAATGGGCAATCGACAACAGGGCAAGCAACGCCGCTCCTCGCAAAAACACTTCGGTCTCCGGTTGGGGTTGATCTCTAGACGCACAACCGGGGTTTTCGGAACGGCTTCGGCCAACTGCGGATCGCGGACTAAGCGCAATTAGCCCCGCGCCTTTACATGACGCAATCAGGAAGCTAAGTTATAAGGCTACAGCGATTTAAGAACCAGTGACGGGCGCCGGCAAATGGGCCGGTGCGAGAGCAAATACAAATGGCCTTCGAGAAAACACCTACCGTAGAGAAGTACCGCACCCACGACACGGACAGCGGCTCGACCGAAGTTCAGGTCGCCCTTCTCACCGAAAGAATCAACTACCTCACCGACCACTTCCGCACCCACGCGAAGGATCATCATAGCCGTCGCGGGCTGCTCAAGATGGTCGGCAGGCGGCGCCGGCTCCTCGACTACCTGAGGCGCACGGACCTCGAAGGCTACCGCAAGATCATCGCTGCTCTTGGACTCCGGTATTAATCTGGCTCTTTGATCTCACCGCGCGGCGCACAATGCGATTCCGCGCGGTTTGTGCAACACAGAGACAACAACACAACATATGCAACGCATCGAAAGAACTTTCGCCGGCAGACGCCTGGTCATCGAGACCGGCCGCATGGCGAAGCAGGCGGCAGGATCCGCATTAGTCCAGTTCGGCGAGACGATGGTTCTCGCGGCAGCAACTGTCAGTGATAACGAAAGCCCCCTCCCGTTTTTCCCCCTCCTCGTCGAATACAAGGACAAGGCTTACGCCGCCGGCAAGATTCCCGGCGGCTTCATCAAGCGGGAAGGACGCCCCTCCGATCCGGAAATCCTCAAGGCGCGCATCATCGACAGATCGATCCGCCCCCTCTTCCCGGAAGGCTTCAAGAACGAAGTCCAGGTCTTCATCTACGTCATCTCCGCCGACCAGGAAAACGACGCTGACGTGATGGCGCTCGTCGCCGCTTCGTACGCGATAAACTCCTCGAAGATTCCCTTTATGGGCCCGATCGCCGGCGTGCGCGTCGGACGCGTCCAGGAGAAGTGGATCCTCAACCCTACCTTCCAGCAGCTTCCGTACAGCGACATGGACATCGTCCTCGCCGCGTCGAAAGACTCTGTCATGATGGTCGAGGGTGGAGCGCTCGAGGTTTCGGAAGCGGACGTGATCGAAGCGCTCAACGTCGGACAGCGCGGTATTCAGGAGCTAATTGCCATTCAGGAAGAGCTGCTCGGTCAGGGCCGCAAGCCGAAGATGGAGTGGAAGAAGGCTGAGACTCCCACCAACATCAAGGCGCGCGTCGACGAGCTCGTGAAGGGAAAGATCGTCGAAGCGATCAACCAGAAAGAGAAGCACACGCGCATCGAAGCCGTGGAGCTGGTCAAGAAGCAGGCAATCGAGCAGCTCGTCACGGAGTTCCCTGATAACTCGAAGGACCTCGGGAACCTGGTCGGGGATGTTGAATACCATGCCCTGCGCTCGCAGGTACTGGACTCGGGTCTTCGCGTCGATGGCCGCAACAGCAAGGAAGTTCGACCGATCACGATTGACAACCAGGTTCTCCCGCGCGCACACGGTTCTTCGCTCTTCACGCGCGGACAGACCCAGGCACTCGTCGCCGTCACGCTCGGAACGGCCAATGACGTTCAGCGTCTCGATAGCATCGACGAAGCCGGCGAGAGCACGAAGTCGTTCATGCTTCACTACAATTTCCCGCCGTTCTCGACTGGTGAAGTCCGCCCAATGCGCGGCACCAGCCGTCGCGAAATAGGCCATGGCAACCTCGCTGAGCGCGCGCTGCAGGGCGTGCTGCCGGCGTTCGAAGATTTCCCCTACACTATCCGCATCGTCTCCGACATCCTCGAATCCAACGGATCGTCGTCGATGGCTTCGGTCTGCGGCGGCTCACTGGCGTTGTTCGACGCGGGCGTGCCACTTCGCTCAGCCGTTGCCGGCGTGGCGATGGGTCTGATCAAGGAAGGCACCAAGTACGCGATCCTCACCGACATCCTTGGCACCGAAGACCACCTCGGCGACATGGACTTCAAGGTCGCAGGCACCGAGCACGGAATCACTTCGATCCAGATGGACATCAAGATCGAAGGGCTCAGCTTCCAGATCGTGAAGGAAGCCCTGGCGCAGGCGCGCGAGGGCAGGCTTCACATCCTTGGCGAAATGTCGAAGGCGCTCGCCGAGCCGCGCGGTGATCTTTCGCAGTACGCTCCGCGCATCGTGACGATGAACATCAGTCCGGAGAAGATCGGCGATCTCATCGGCCCCAAGGGCAAGACGATCCGCGGCATCCAGGAAGAGACTGGCGCCGAGATCACGGTGGACGACACCGGCCTGGTTACGATCGCGGCCGTCGGCGGCGAAGCGATGGAGAGAGCGCGTCAGATGATTCAGGCGCTCACCGCGGAGCCGGTGATCGGCGAGATATACGAAGGAACCGTCAAGAGCACGACGGCTTTCGGCGCGTTCGTCGAGATCATGCCGGGAACTGAAGGATTGGTGCATATCTCCGAGCTCAAGCACGGACGCACCGAAAAGACCGAAGATGTCGTGAAGAAGGGCGACCGCGTGAAGGTCAAGCTTCTCGACCGCGATGAGCGTGGACGTCTCCGCCTGTCGATGAAGGCGCTGTCACCCAAGCCGGAGGGCGAGAGCTCGCAGGGCGGTGGTTCAGGTGGTGGTGAGCCGGCGGCGCTGGCGGCAGTCGGAGCCAACGGCGGTGAGGAAGGCGGTGAAGGCGGCGAGGGATCCGAGCGTGGATCGTCGGATCGCGGCGATCGTCCGCGTCGCTCCCGCGGTGGTCGCGGCGGAAGGGACGGAGGGCGTTCGCGCGAGTGACCCTCGCCGCGCAGGCCGCAGGGTCTGAACTGCGCCGTACCGTTCTGGCCAATGGACTGACCGTACTCTCGGAATACATGCCGGGAGTACGGTCGGTCGCTTTGGGGGCGTGGGTTCGCGCGGCATCGCTCCATGAGAGCGCCGACAAGATGGGTGTGTCCCACATGCTCGAGCACATGGTGTTCAAGGGGACCCCAAACCGGAGCGCAAAGGAGCTGGCGCTGGCGCTGGAGGTCCTCGGCGGGTCGCTCGATGCCTACACGGCGCGTGAGCACACAGCCTACCAGGCAAAAGTGCTCGACGAGCATCTGCCGCAGGCGACCGATGTCCTGGCCGACCTGATATTCAATCCGGTTCTTCGGGCGTCTGACCTTGCCCTCGAGCGAAAGGTGGTGCTCGAGGAGATCAACACGGTCGACGACACGCCCGATGATCTCGTGTTCGAGCTCCACAACTCGCAGTTGTGGGGCGCGCATCCCTACGGATACTCGATTCTGGGCAGCCGCGAGACCGTCGGCGCCCTCGAGCAGGCGGATCTGCGAGCGCTTCATTCCCGGGCATATCATCCGGACCAGATCGTCTTCGCCGCGGCCGGCAACGTCGAGCACGACGCGCTGCTGGAGACGCTTGAAGCGACAGGCTGGGCGGATGTGCCACGCGGCGGCCTGCCGCCTCTCACATCTCCGGCTCCAATCATGCAGGGTCCTGTTGCCCTTCACGTTGAGCGGGATACTGCCCAAACGCATATCGTCATCGGAAGCGCCACCTTCGCGCATAGCGACGCGAGGCGCTACGCGATGAGCATGATCGGCATGCTTTTCGGAGGCGGCATGAGCTCGCGCCTTTTCCAGCGTGTCCGCGAGGAGCTGGGTCTCGCGTATTCAGTCTATTCCTTCCAGTCGTTCCACGAAGATGCCGGCATGCACGGCGTTTACGTCGGGACCGCTCCCGAGACGGCTCGCGCCGCGGTCGATGCGATCAACGAAGAGCTGGAAAATCTCTCGGCGAATGGACTCAGCGAAGTCGATCTGATGGCTGGAAAAAGCCAGCTGAAAGGACAGATTACACTCTCGCTGGAGAGCCCGACTTCGAGAATGTATCGGGCGGCGGGAGTCGAGCTGTTCGATGAACCGTACAGAACACTTGATGAAGTCCTGGCTCTCGTCGATGCAATCGACGTCGAGACCGTTTCGACGCTTTGCAAAAGTTACTTTTCGCCATCGCTGCAAACGCTGGTAAGCCTCGGACCAAAGTCGGCAGTCTGAACGCGACGCATACGGGTCGCGCCTTTCACCACTAAATCAAAGCAATCTCAAAATTCCAATGAAGATCGGCGTTCCGAAGGAGATAAAGACCAACGAAAATCGCGTGGCGCTCGTTCCGGCTGGTGCCGAGGCGCTAGCGGCGGCCGGACATAGCGTGATGATGGAGAAGGGAGCCGGCGAGGGGAGCGGATTCCCGGATTCTGCGTACACCTCGGTCGGCGCGAAAATCGGCGGCGACGCCGACGCGGTGTGGCGGGAAGCGGAGATGATCATGAAGGTAAAAGAGCCGATCAAACCCGAATGGTCCCGGATGAGAAAAGGCCAGGTCATCTTCACCTATTTCCACTTCGCCGCCGACAAGGAGCTGACGCTCGCCCACATCAAGAGCGGCGCCACCTGCATCGCCTACGAGACGGTCGAGCTACCTTCCCGCGAGCTACCCCTGCTGACTCCGATGTCCGAGGTTGCCGGCCGCATGGCGGTGCAGGAAGGGGCCAAGTATCTGGAGAAGATCTATGGCGGTCGTGGCGTGCTGCTCGGCGGTGTGCCGGGCGTGGCACCGGGGAAGGTCGTGATTCTGGGGGGCGGGATCGTCGGCATCAACGCGGCCAAGATGGCGGCCGGGCTCGGCGCCAAGGTCACCGTCCTGGATTTGTCGCTGGAACGGCTTCGCTATCTATCGGACGTGATGCCTGCCAACGTCACACTCATCTATTCCAATCGTCATAACATCCTGGAGCAGATCTCCACCGCGGATCTGGTGGTGGGAGCGGTGCTCATTCCGGGCGCCGTCGCTCCGCGACTCATTCGGCGGGAAGACCTGAAATCTATGCAACCAGGTTCGGTGATCGTGGATGTGGCAATCGATCAAGGTGGCTGCGTCGAGACAATCCACGCCACCACCCACGAGAATCCGACCTATGTGGTGGATGGGATCATTCACTACGGCGTCGCGAACATGCCGGGTGGTGTCCCACGCACTTCCACGTTGGCGCTCACCAACGCTACGTTCCCGTATGCCATGCAACTCGCGATTAAAGGATGGAAGCAGGCACTCAAGGACAACGCTGCGCTGAGAAAGGGACTCAACATAGTAGACGGAAAAGTGACATACCCCGCTGTCGCTGAGGCGTTTGCCTTGCCGTATACTCCACCCGATTCATATTTGAACTAATGCGCTGGCCATTCTTCAAGCCGGGTGCACTCTTTCCGGCAAATGCGATTGCCGTCGATCTTGGCACCGCGAATACACTGATCTACGTGAAGGGCGAAGGGATCGTGCTGAACGAGCCGTCCGTTGTCGCCCTCGATCGCGAGACGAAAAAAATCAAAGGCGTCGGCCTCGAAGCGAAACGCATGCTGGGCCGTACTCCAGAAGGCGTGATCGCGGTCCGTCCGATGAAGGACGGCGTAATCGCCGACTTCGACGTTACGGAGAAGATGCTGCGCTACTTCCTGGCGCTCATCATCGAGAACCACGTCTTCAAGGTGAAGCCGCGAGTGATCGTTTGCGTTCCCTCCGGCATCACCGAGGTGGAGAAGCGTGCCGTTCGCGATTCCGCTCTGGGAGCGGGCGCCAAGGAAGTCTTCATGGTCGCCGAACCGATGGCCGCCGCGATCGGCGTCGGCCTGCCGGTGGAAACCCCGACCGGCAACATGGTGATCGATATCGGCGGAGGCACCACCGAGATCGCTGTCATCGCGTTGTCAGGAATCGTGAGCGACACATCGATCCGCACCGGCGGCGACGAGCTGGACATGGCGATCGTCCAGTTCATGCGCAAGAACTACAACCTGCTCGTCGGTGAATCGACCGCCGAGCAGGTGAAAATTCAGATCGGATCGGCTGCTCCGGTCGGCGATGAGAGAGAAATGGACGTCAAAGGCAGGGATCTTGTATCAGGGATCCCCAAGACGGTGCGCGTGCACTCGTCGGAGATCCGGGATGCGGTGCAGGAGCCCATTCAGCAGATCGTCGACGCGGTGAGGCGGGCACTGGAGATCACGCCGCCCGAGCTCGCTGCCGACATCGTCGATCGCGGGATTGTCATGACTGGCGGCGGCGCTCTCATACGAGGCCTGGACGTTCTGCTCTCGCAGGAGACTGGACTTCCGATTCACGTCGACGAAGACCCGCTGACCTGTGTTGTTCGGGGTACAGGCCGTATTCTTGATGACGAGGCGAAATACTGGTCTGTCCTAGCGACTTGAGGTAACACGTGGCTCGCGCGATCCGCAGCAACACCCGGCTCGACCTGATAATACTGTCGACTTGTATTGTTCTCGCGCTGGCGGCGCGCGCTCTCCCCAATACGTTGCGCGATCCGGTTGCCACCGGGATGCGGCGATCTTTCCTGGCGCCGCTGGTTATGCTCCAGGAAAGCGCCGAGCGTGGACGGCAATCTCTGCTGTCGGCGGACGCCAAGCAGTCCCGCCTCGACAGTCTCTCGCTCGGCACAATGAAGGCGACCTCTCTGGAGGCGGAGAACGACCGGCTGAGAAAAATTATCGGCCTCGGATCACGACTCCGCACGGGCTTTGTGGCGGCTGAAGCGCTCCACGGCCGCGGGGTTCGCGACGAGACGACCGTCATTTTAAGCGCCGGGTCGCGCGCTGGTGTGTCGCGACTCAGCCCGGTAATCGCGCCGGAAGGCCTAGTCGGGTTCGTCGATCAGGTGGACCCAACGATGAGCCATGCGCTGCTCTGGACCCATCCTGACTTCCGAGTCAGCGCGATGTCGCCAGATGGTACCGCTTTCGGAATTGCGCAAGCGCATCTCACGAGCGCCACCGGCGGATACTTGATGGAGCTGCGCGGCGTGCCGTTCAGAGCCACCCTCAAGCCGGGCGCACCGATCGTGAGCTCGGGATGGGGCGGAGTCTGGCCGCGCGGTATCCCAGTGGGGACGGTAATCCAGGAAATCAAGACCAGCGAAGGCTGGGCGCGGACCTATTTGCTGCAGCCGGCGGTGAATCCGGCCGACGTGTACTCCGTGATGATCCTTCGTCGCGACCGACTCGCGAAGGGGATGGACGGCGTGTGGGAGAGCGTCGCCCAGGCAGACGCTGCCGCGCAGCGGATTGTCATCTCCGGAGATTCCGCTGCCAAGGCCGCCGCTCTTGCTGAAGCGGCCGCGCGGAGGGCGGTGATCGACAGCGTGGCGCGCGCGAACGGTTCGCCGCTCCTGGGCGTCACGCCGACAACACCTGCGCTCGACGACACGAGTGCCGCGGCGGTCGCCGCGCGTGCCGCTCAGCGAGCCGCCGCCCGGCGAGCCGCTGCAGCTCGTGCGGCTGCTGACAGCGCCGCCAGGCAGGCCAACCCTACCCGCCCCGATACCATCCGGCGCGATTCAGGTAGAACCGACTCTATTCCGCAACGACCAGGAGCAAGACGATGAATCTGGGTGGAGCGATTCGCGCGATAATCAGCTTCCTCATCTTCGTCGTCCTTCACTACACGCTCCGCCCACTGCTAGGGTGGCGTGCGCCGATGGACTTCCTGGTTCTCGCTTTGCTGCTCGCGTCGGTGCGTGTGCGGCCGGCGACGGCGGCGATAATCGGATTCGTGCTTGGGCTCATCTCCGATTCGCTGGCGCCCGACGCGCTTGGCGCGGGCGCAATCGCGATGACCGTGGTGGGGTTCGGCGCTTCGTATCTCAAGGCCGTTTTCTTCGCCGACAACCTGGTCCTCAACGCCTTCTTCTTTTTCCTCGGCAAGTGGGTGTTCGACATCATCTACTTCGTCGGTGAGCAGCGCGTGAAAGGCGTCGAGCTTCTGCAGCAGCTGTTGCTCTGGTCGCCCTTGTCCGCAGCGGTTACCGCGGCGGTGGGCGTTCTGTTACTGTTCCTAATGCGTCCCTTATTGGAGCCTGCTCCCGCATGAGCTTTCACCCGAACGACGTCGCACGCCGGGCGAGGATGGCCTCGCTGTTCCTGGCGGTGGGCTTCGTGGTGCTGGTGGGCGCTTTCTTCAACACGCAGGTAATCAAGCACAACCAGTACGTGATGCAGTCGGAAGAAAACCGGTTGCGACCCATTCCGCTGCCCGCACCCCGCGGCATCATCTACGACGTGCACGGCAAGGTGATCGCCGAGAATCTGCCGGCGTATTCGGTTTCGCTTACCGCGCCGACGGTCGATAGTCTGCGAGCCGCGCTCGCCCAGCTCGCGCCGACGCTGCAGCTGACTCAGAACGACATCAATCTCGCGGTGAGACGCTATCGCCGCGCTCCAACGCGGCCGACGGTGATCATACCCGATGCCTCGATCGACATCGTCTCGGTGCTCGAGGAACATCGGCTCGACTACCCGAGGCTCATCATCCAGTCCGTCCCGAAGCGCTACTATCCCGACGGACCGGACGTCGCATCGTTCGTGGGATACACCGGTGAGATCACGGAATCCGAGCTGAACGATCCGAAGTACGCGAACTACAAGCCTGGCCAGCAGATCGGCAAGGCGGGGTTGGAGAAGCAGTACGAGAATATTCTTCACGGCCGCGAGGGCGTGCGGTTCGATGAAGTCGATGCCCGCGGACGGCCTGTTCGCGGCGAAGGTCCGCGGCCGGATCTCGATCCAGAGGGAGCGCCGCCTCTCTACACCAACATCGATCTCGATCTGCAGAAGTTCACGTCCGGAATTTTTGCAGACTCGCTGCAGGGCGGGGCGATTGCGATTGATCCGAATACCGGAGCGGTGCTCGCACTTTACAGCGCGCCGAGCTGGGACCCCAACAAATTCACCGGCGGTATTCCTGTCGAATACTACAGGCAGCTCCTCGAGGACAAGCGTCGGCCTCTGGTGAACAAAGTGATCCAGGGCCGATATCCGCCCGGTTCGACCTTCAAGCTGGCGACCGCGCTGATCGGACTGCAGAACGGAGTGGTGACGCCGAAAGACCACATGCCGGTGCCCTGCACGGGCGGCTACCAGTTTGGAAATCGCTACTTTCGCTGCTGGGACAAGCGAGGCCACGGATCGCAGGACCTCACTGGCGCGATCAAGCATTCCTGCGACGTGTATTTCTACCAGCTCGGATTGAAGATCGGTTTGAAGAATCTGATTGCCGGCGGAATCCGGCTCACGATGAGGGACAAGTCGGGAATCGATCTTCCCGAGGAGAATCAGCCGTACTGGCCGTACGCCACCGAGTACTATGACAAGAAGTTCGGGCCGCGCAACTGGAGCAACGCGGAGACGCTCAACCTGGCGATCGGACAGGGTGCGAATTCCCAGACCGTTGTCAACATGGCCAAGCTCTACACGGGATTGGCGAAGGGAGGCACGACATCGAGGCCGGAGATCGCGCACCTCGTTCCACAGCAGAAACCCATCTACAACATCTCTCCACAGCTGCAGGCCGCTTTGCTCGAGGGCCTCAAGGCAGTGACCGAGGGAGGCGGTACAGCCGCGGCGTCCGCCATCACGGGGACAACATCGACTGGTGAGAAGGCCGTGCTCGCCGGAAAAACGGGAACGGCGCAAAATCCCGGCGGTGAAGACCACGGCTGGTTCGTAGGGTTCGCTCCGGCGGACAGGCCCCAGATAGTGGTCGCGGTGCTGTTGGAATTCGGTCTGCATGGCTCACGGGCAGCGCATATCGCGTCGGCCATTATCTCCCACTACCTGAAGATCACACCGATTCAGGCGGCGATGGACGAAGGATGATGAGCCGGCCGATCGTTGCTGACTACAAGCTGCTGGCTGCCGCCAGCATCCTGTCGCTTTTTGGCATCGCCATGGTCTACTCCGCGGGTCAGACGGATACGCCGACAGCGGTCGCCACCGTCTACAGATCGCAGATCCTCTGGCTCCTGATCGGCATCGGGTTCGCCTACGGTGTCAGCCATTCCTCGGTGCGGTTCATCGAGTGGATGACGACTCCGCTGTACGCGTTGTCGATTTTTCTGCTGGCGCTGACGTTGGTAGTGGGCAAAGGTGCGGGCACCGCCGCCAGCACCAAGAGTTGGCTCGCCATTGGGAGTCATCGCATCGGCCAGCCATCGGAGATCGCCAAAGTCACGGTGGTGCTGATGCTGGCAAAAGTGCTGGCCAATCAGCGCGAGACTCCGAAGTCTCTCCTCGATCTCTGGAAACCGGCGCTCGTAGTCGGCATACCGTGGATGATCATCATGCTGCAGCCGGATCTGGGCACCGGCATCGTGTTCATCGGGATCTTCTTCGCGATGCTGTACTGGGCGGGCGTGTCGTGGCCATTGCTGATTCTCATCGCCAGTCCGGCGATCAGCCTCATATTGTCGTTCAGCGTCGGGCTGTGGGGAGCGTGGTTCTTCATCCTGCTGGCGCTGGTCCTCTGGTACCGCCCGTATCTGATCGAAGGGATAGTGCTGATGGTGCTCAACGTCGCCACCGGCGTCGTCGCCCCGATCATGTGGGAGAAGCTGGCGCCGTACCAGCAGAACCGCCTGAAGACCTTTCTGGATCCAACCGCCGACGTCCGCGGCTCCGGCTACCATGTCATTCAGTCGAAAGTGGCGATCGGATCCGGCGGAGTCTTCGGTCAGGGATTTACACTGGGCACGCAGAAGCGCCTTGCGTTCCTCCCCGAGCAGCACACCGACTTCATTTTCTCCGTCGTCGGAGAAGAGCTCGGATTCATCGGCGTGACGGTGGCGCTCGCGCTTTTCCTCTGGCTCTTCATGCGCATCACCCAGGTCGCGGAGCGCGCCAACGATACCTACAGCAGCCTCGTCGCTTTTGGATTGATGGCCGGCTGGTTCGTTCACGTGCTGGTGAACGTCGGCATGACCCTGAATCTGATGCCGATCACGGGAATTCCACTTCCGTTTTTCAGCTACGGCGGCTCGTTCATGCTCGCGAGCTGGCTGGCGGTCGGGATCCTGCTGCGGATATCGGGGGAAGGGAGAGGGAATGCGCTCTCACTTTACCGATAGGGGCTGAACACTCCAGCCATCGGCTTTGAGCGGAGCAGCTCGGGCCTCCGAGCTTTTCACTGAAGACTACCTGCTGGGGGCGGGAGCGGTCCGCGGGCGGCCGCGAGCTAATCCTGAACGCACCGCGAGGCCGCCCGAAGCTCCCGGCCGATCGCCCCTGCTCCTAGCAGGTAGTCTTCAGTGAAAAGCCGGGAGCCGCACGCCGCACGCTGCTCCGCTCAAAGCCCGAAGCAGCAGTCTTCTTTTTGCCGTTCCCACCTCTTCTGCGGTAAATTTCCAAATGGCTTGGTTCCGCAAAGAGAAAAAGCCCCGCCTTCCCCGACACGAAAAACACGAGATTCCGCCTGACGCCTGGGAGAAGTGTGACCAGTGCGGCCACACGGATCTGCGGGAGAAATTCGTCCGCAACCTCAACGTCTGCCCGAACTGCGGCCACCACCGGCGCATTCGCGCCAGCGAATACGCCGCGATCCTGCTCGACGAAGGAACTGCCGAGGAAACGGAGATCGAGATCCGATCCACTGATCCTCTCGGCTTTCCCGATTACGAAGGCCGTCTCAAGAAGGCAACGGCCAACGCTGGCGAAGGCGATGCGATTCTCACCTTCACGGGTCAGCTCGGCGGGATGCCGGTGTGCCTCGCCGTCATGGACTTCGCCTTCATGGGCGGCTCGATGGGGTCGGTCGTCGGGGAGAAGATCGCGCGGCTTGGCCAGCTTGCTATCGAGCGCAAATACCCGCTGATCATCATCTCGGCGTCGGGTGGCGCGCGGATGCAGGAAGGGGTGCTGTCGCTGATGCAGATGGCCAAGGCGGCCGCGATTCTGTCGCAGCTGTCGGAGCGCCGAATTCCTTATGTGTCGATACTGACGAACCCCACCACCGGCGGCGTCAGCGCCAGCTTCTCGATGTTGGGCGACGCGATTCTCGCCGAGCCGGGCGCGGTGATCGGCTTTGCGGGACCGCGCGTGATCAAGCAGACGATCGGCCAGGAGCTGCCCGAGGGCTTCCAGACGGCGGAGTTTCTCCTCGAGCACGGCATCGTCGATTCAGTCGTCGCGCGCTCCGAGTTGAAGCGCACCGTAGGTCAGTTGCTGCGCCACATGAGCGGCAAGCCGGCTTCGGCAGGGTGGACGACTTCCTGAAGTCCTACCGCGAGGCGATCGACGATCTCTTCGCGCGCACAACCGGCGGAATAAAACCAGGTCTCGACCGCACCGAAGCGCTGCTGGCCAGAGTGGGATCGCCGCACCTCAAGCTGGCGGCGATTCATGTCGCGGGGACGAATGGAAAGGGGAGCGTGGTTGCGACCTGCGAGGCATTGCTGCGCGCCCGCGGTTTCCGGGTCGGGAAATACACCTCGCCCCACCTCATCGATTTCCGCGAGCGGATCACCGTCAACGGAAAGCCGATCTCGGAGCGTGAGGTGCTCGACTGGCTTCGGCAATGGATCCCGGTCGCCGAAGAGCTGGGCGCCACTTTTTTCGAAGTAACCACCGCGCTGGCGTTTGACTGGCTCGCAAGACAAGCCGTCGATTTCTGTGTGATCGAAACCGGACTGGGTGGCCGTCTCGACTCGACCAATGTGCTGCTGCCGCGGGTAGCGACGGTTACTTCGATAGGACTGGACCACACCGATCTGCTCGGTGACACCCTGGAAGCAATCGCGATAGAGAAGGCGGGCATCTTCAAGCCTGGAGTTCCCGCGGTCGTCGGCGAGCCTTCGCCTGAGATCAGAGACTTTTTGGCGGGCCGCGCACGAGCAGCGGGAGCGTCGCCGATTTCAATCGTGGACGACGACTACGAGATCAGCGGAGTGAGCGTTTCCCCGGCAGGCACCTCGTTCACACTCGCGAAAGGTGGAGAGAGCCATCACCTGACCACGCCGCTCCTCGGAGCCTACCAGGCGCGAAACACAGCCACGGCGATCGCAACCGTCGGCGCCCTTGGCAGCGAGTGCCTGCCTCCGGCAACGGAGATATCGAGTGCCCTTGCCAGAGTCTTTCTGCCGGGCCGATTCCAGCGCAGCCGGAGATTCATCTTCGATGTCGCGCATAACCCCGACGGCGCGCGCACCGTTGCGAAAACGATCACCGATCTCAACCTGCCCCGCCCACGCACCGCCCTGGTCGCAGTGCTATCGGACAAAGATTGGAGGGGAATCATCAGCGAGCTCTCGCCGGCCGTCGACCGATTTGTCTTTACCACCGCTTCGTCTGCTCCCCTGGAGCGCCGGTGGAATCCCGCCGATGCCGGGTCGTTCGCGCTGGACAAGGATCTTGTGGCGGATGTCGAACCAGATCTCGATCGCGCGCTGGCGATGGCGCGAAAGGGTCGTGGTACGGTGCTCGTCACCGGCTCGTTCCACACCGTCGGCGACGTAATGTCACGCTTGCACGTGTCTCCATTTGCCGGGTAGCTTTCCTGAATGTCACAGGGGGCTTTGCCCGGATTTCGAGACTTTTATCCAGAACAGCTTGCCACCCGCAATTACCTCATGTCGGTGTGGCGTGACGTCGCCCGGAAATACGGGTTCGTCGAGTATGATGGGCCGCCCCTCGAGCCCCTTGACCTCTACACCCGGAAAAGCGGCGAAGAGATTGTCGGGCAGCTTTACAACTTTACCGACAAGGGTGGCAGGGAAGTGGCGCTGCGCCCGGAAATGACGCCCACTCTTGCCCGCATGGTTGCCGCGAAAGCGAACGCGATGCGTAAGCCGATTCGCTGGTTTTCGGTTCCCCAGTTGTTCCGGTACGAGCGCCAGCAGAAGGGGCGCTTGCGGGAGCACTTCCAGTTGAATGCGGACATCATCGGCGAGGCGTCGGTGGTCGCCGATGCGGAGCTGCTCGCTCTGGCGATCGACGTCATGCGCGCGGTCGGCCTCACCGCCAACGACGTGCGCGCGCGAGTCTCGGACAGACAGCTGCTCACCGCGATTCTCAAGGAAGTGGGCGTCAAGTCGGCGGAAACTCCCGCCGTGTTCGCGGCGATCGACAAGGTTGGCCGCGAGCCCCGCGAAGTGACCCTGGAAAAAGTGGAAAAAGCTGTGTCCGGCGACAAGGCGCGCAAAGGCGTCGCCAGGGTCCTGGAGCGAAGCGGAGACCTCAACGCCCTTGCCGCGGAGTTCCGCGGCTCGCCTGAGGTCATGCAAGAGATCACTCACATGCGTGAGTATCTCAACTTTCTCGATGCCCTCGGCGTCGGCGAGTGGGTCGATTTTGATCTCTCGATCGTGCGCGGACTCGCTTACTATACAGGCAAGGTGTTCGAGCTGTTCGACGCGAAGGGTGAGTTCCGCGCGATCTGTGGTGGCGGCCGATACGACGATCTGTTGAAGGCGATCGGCGGCGTGGATCTTCCGGCGCTCGGATTTGGAATGGGTGATGTGGTGCTCACCGAGCTGCTTCGTTCCCGCAACATGTTGCCACCGGCTCCAGCGGGTGCCGAGTACTGGGTGGCCGCGGACGATGAAACGATGCTGCCGGAGGTCATGACGGTGGCGGGGCGGCTGCGCGAGAAGTCGAGAAGCGTCGAATACGCGTTGAAGTCGCAGTCCCTGGCCAGGCAGCTCAAGACCGCTTCTACGGCGGGAGTCCGGCAGGTGGTGCTGCTTCGCCGCGATGACTTTGCAAACGGAAATGTGACAGTGAAGACACTCGCAGACGGATCAGAGCGGAGCGTTGCTCTCGATGCATACCTGAACTCCTTGTAACGCCAATGGCTGACGACAAAAAACTGACGAAGCGCTCCGAGGACTTCAGCGCCTGGTACAACGAAGTAGTGTTGCGCGCCGAGCTTGCCGACTACTCTCCGGTGCGGGGCTGCATGGTGATCAGGCCGCGCGGCTACGGAATCTGGGAGCGCATGCAGCACCAGCTCGACACGATGTTCAAGGATACGGGCCATGAGAACGCCTATTTCCCGCTGTTCATCCCCGAGAGCTTTATGCAGAAGGAGGCGGAGCACGTCGAGGGATTCGCTCCGGAGACGGCGGTAGTCACCCACGGCGGCGGAAAGAAGCTCGAGGAGCCGCTCATCGTGCGGCCGACCTCCGAGACCATCATCTACGCGATGTACGCCAAATGGGTGCAGAGCTACCGTGACCTGCCCATCCTGATCAACCAGTGGGCCAACGTCGTCCGCTGGGAAATGCGCACGCGACTCTTCCTGCGCACGCTCGAGTTTCTCTGGCAGGAAGGACACACGGCGCACGCCACACACGACGAGGCGGAGGAAGAAGCGCGGCGCATGCTCGGCGTCTATCGCGACTTCATGGAAGGCTGGATGGCGATGCCGGTCGTCACCGGATTGAAGACCGACTCTGAAAGGTTTGCCGGCGCGCTGCGGACCTACTCGTGCGAAGGCATGATGCAGGACAACAAGGCGCTGCAGGCCGGCACATCACACAACCTCGGCCAGAATTTCGCGAAGGCGTTCGACCTGAAGTTCCAGACCGAGGCTGGCGGAGTGGATCACGCCTGGAACACGAGCTGGGGAGTATCGACGCGCCTGGTGGGGGGCCTCGTCATGACCCACGGCGACGACAACGGCCTCCGCGTTCCGCCGCTGCTGGCACCCATCGAGATCGTCATCGTGCCCATTTGGAGATCCGAAGAGGACAAGGGACGCGTCAAAGCCGCGGCCCATCTCGTCAAGGAAAGCCTGCTCGGGTGGGAGCGCCGGGTTCCCGGGCGGCTACGCGTGCACGTGGACGATCGGGAAGGCATGAAGCCCGGCGCCAAGTATTACGAGTGGGAGCTCCGCGGAATTCCGGTCCGTCTCGAGCTCGGCCCGCGCGACCTCGATCAGAACCAGGCCGTGATGGTGCGTCGCGATACTGGTGAAAAGAAGCCGGTCTCGCTCGGATCAGTTGGCGAGGACGCCGCCGAGCTCCTCCACCAGATCCAGGAATCCATGCTGATCGACGCGCGCGAGCGCAGGGAAGCGAACAGCATCAGAGGCGGCATCACTTACGACAAATTCCGCGAAGTGATGGAAGGGCCCGGCGCGTTCGTTTACGCCGGCTGGTGCAGCGATACGAAGTGCGAGGCGGCAATCAAGGAAGAAACAAAGGCGACGATCCGAGTGCTGCCTGACGAGGAGTTTCGATCGGCCGACCCGCCGAAGACGTGCCTCAAGTGCGGCCGGCCTTCGACTACCGAGGCCCTGTGGGCAAAAGCATACTAGGCGGACGTGGTGGAGCAGTCGAAGGCGAAAGAAAGGCTCCGGGCGCTGGCGAGGCTCGCGGAAAGGCGGTGGAAGATCGAGAGGTCTCACACTGCGAGGAATTGCCGCTCGATCTGATCGCGCGCGAGATCGGCACCCCCTGTTACGTCTACAGCTCCGCCGCGATCCGCTCACAATACAAGCAGCTCAGCGATGCGCTGGCGAGCGTCGATGCGCGGCTTCACTACAGCGTGAAAGCCAACTCCAGCATTGCTATCCTGACGTTGTTGCGCGAGTTGGGAGCGGGCCTCGACATCGTATCCGGCGGGGAGCTATATCGCGCGCTGAAGGCAGGGTACGCAGGGAAGGACATCGTCTTCAGCGGTGTGGGAAAGACCGAGCGTGAGATGGAGGAGGCGCTCGACGCCGAGGTGCTTCTCTTCAATGTCGAGTCGGAGCAGGAGCTGCACGTACTCGACAGAGTCGCCGGGCGGCTGGGACGAAAAGCACCCGTTGCGCTGAGAGTCAACCCGGAAGTTCTCGTAGACACCCCGCACCCTTATACACGCACTGGCGAGAAGGGCATGAAGTTCGGGATTCCGTTTGACGAAGCGCTGTCGGTGGCGAAGGTGGCCGCGTCACTCGCGAATGTGCGGCTGCTTGGGCTCGACATGCATGTCGGCTCGCAGATCTCTCAGTTCGCGCCGTACGAGGTCGGACTGCAGCGGCTGCTGCATCTGCGCCGGGAGATCGAGCGCGAGACGAAGCTTACCCTTGAATATCTCGACATCGGCGGCGGCCTCGCCGTCACCTACGACGCAGCCGAGCGAGCGGTTGACGTCACGCAGTTTGGTAAGGTGATTGGTGCGCTGGTGGGCGAATCCGGACTCAGGATCATCCTCGAGCCGGGCCGATTCCTGGTGGGCAACGCCGGGGTGTTGCTGACCCGCGTTCTCTATCGAAAACGGAGCGGCGGAAAAGAATTCATCATCACGGATGCGGGAATGACCGATCTGCTCCGGCCCTCGCACTACAATGCCTTTCACCGGATTGAGGCGGTGAATCCGAGCGGCCGCACCACCGTCGCCGATGTCGTCGGGCCGATTTGCGAGAGCGGCGATTTCCTCGCCCTCGACCGGCAGATCGACGACGCGCAGCCGGGCGATCTTCTTGCGGTTCAGTCGACCGGTGCCTACGGATTCGTGATGTCGTCCAACTACAACTCGAGACCGCGTCCCGCGGAAGTACTGGTCGACGGCGACAAGTTCGCGGTAATCACTGGACGCGAGACCTACGCCGACCTCGTGCGCAACGAAGTTCCTCCCGCCTGGAGAAGCTCCTGATGAAAATCGGCGTAATGTCGGACAGCCACGATCGGGTGCCGGCCATCGCGGATCTTCTCGAGAAATTCGCCGGCAAGGGCATCAGCATGGTGATGCACGCCGGCGATTATTGCTCTCCGTTCAGCCTGGCGCCTTTTCATCAGCGGGGAATGGCGCTGCTCGGCGTGTTCGGACGCAACGATGGTGACCGGGAAACCCTCAGCGCCTACGCCGCGCGCGGCATGGGGACAGAGATCTACGAGTCGCCCCACAGCTTCGAGGTCGGCGGCAAGCGCGTCCTGCTGGTGCACGAGATCGCCGAGGTGACTCCCCGGTCCATTGAATCGCACGACTATGTGATTCATGGATCGTCGCACCTTCAGTCGCAAAAGAAAGTCGGCAGCACACTGGTGATCAACCCGGGAGAGTCCTGTGGCTGGATTCACGGCAAGTGCACGGCGGCGATTCTGGACACGGACACCGGAGAAGTAGAAAACATCACGCTATGAGCAGCCGGATCCTCATCATCGATTTCGGCTCACAGTTCACCCAGCTGATCGCGCGGCGCGTGCGCGAAGCCCGCGTGTACTCGGAGATTCATCCGCCGACGCGCTCTGTCGAGTGGATTCGCGAATGGAAGCCCACCGGAATCATTCTGAGTGGCGGGCCCAACTCGGTTTACGATGAGAACGTCCCTCTCGCCGACCCGGCGATCTTCGACATCGCTCCCACACTTGGCATCTGCTACGGAATGCAGGTGATGGCACATGTGCTGGGCGGAAAGGTGATCCGCACGAACAAGCGCGAGTACGGCCGCGCTCAGATGAGCGTGCTGGAGCCCAAAGGTCTGTTCGCCGGATTCTCCCGCGGCGAGCCGGTGACGACCTGGATGAGCCACGGCGATCACATCGAGCAGCCGCCCAATGGCTACGTCGTGACGGCGGAAAGCAACGGCAATCCCATCAGCGCGTTCCGTCACGAGAAGCGCCCGATCTTCGGAGTGCAGTTCCATCCTGAAGTGGCGCACACACCGCGCGGGCGTGAGATCATCTCCAACTTTCTCTTCGAGATCTGCAAAGCCGAGCCGACCTGGACGGCCGGCGCATTCATCGAAGAAGAAGTCGCGCGCGTCAGAGAAAGAGTCGGCAAGTCACGCGTCATCTGCGGGCTGTCGGGTGGTGTCGATTCCTCCGTCGCCGCGGCGCTCGTTCACCGCTCGATCGGCGATCAGCTCACCTGCATATTCGTCGACACGGGGCTACTGCGACTGCACGAGCGCGAACAGGTCGAGCGTACGTTCCGTGCTCACCTGGGCATCAAGCTGATCACCGTTGATGCCGAGAAGGAATTCCTCGGCGCGCTGGCCGGGGTCGACGATCCCGAGAAGAAGCGCAAGATAATCGGTCACACTTTCATCGACGTGTTCGAGGAAGCGGCAGCCGACGTCGGAGACGATGTCGATTTCCTGGTGCAGGGAACCCTTTATCCGGACGTCATCGAGTCGTTCTCGCCGCGCGGCGGACCATCGGTGACGATCAAGACGCACCATAACGTCGGCGGCCTCAAGGAGGAGATGAAGTTCAAGCTGATCGAGCCGCTGCGCGAGCTGTTCAAGGACGAAGTGCGGAACGTGGGCCGCGAGCTCGGGCTGCCGGAGGAGATCGTGGCGCGGCACCCGTTCCCGGGGCCCGGCCTGGCGATTCGGGTGTTGAGCGACGTCACCAGGGAGAAGCTGGATCTCCTCCGCGCGGCCGACGCGGTTTATCTGGAGGAGATCCGCGAAGCGGGCCTCTACGACGAAATATGGCAGGCGTTCGCGGTTCTACTCCCGGTGAGAAGCGTTGGAGTAATGGGCGACGAACGGACGTACGAAAACGTGCTCGGACTTCGGGCGGTGACGAGCACCGATGGAATGACAGCGGACTGGTTCCCGTTCCCGCACGAAGTACTCGGCAGGATCTCGAGCCGGATCATCAATCAGATCAAAGGGATAAACCGGGTTGTGTACGATGTGAGCTCGAAGCCGCCGGCTACGATCGAGTGGGAATAGGGGTCTGGCATCTGGTTGCTGAAAGCATCTAACTGCAACTGAACGGGTGCGAGCTTCTGGCATCCGGTTGCTGAAAGCATCTAACGGCAACTGAACGGGTGCGAGCAGTGAGAAGCACCGCTTCAAGCAGTGAGTTCACTACGTCGGGACGTCCCTCAGTGGCGTGAAACCGCTGCAGTACCCCGAAGGGCGGTAGTGACGTCCCGACGTCCTGAACTGGTATCTATCAGCGTTAGTTACTCACTGCTCGCACCCGTTCAGTTGTAGTTGATGCCTTGAGTTTCGAGATGCCAGAAGCTCGCACCCGTTCGGTTGCCGTTGAATGTTTGGAGTTTCGAGATGCCGAGCTAGAGACTCTTCTCCTCGAGCAGCTTCATGAATTCCTTCGGCTCCTTCAGCTGCAGCAACCTCTCCGGAACGTCGGCCTCTTTCGAGAACTGCGCGATTTTTCCGAGCACGGGCAGGTACTGATTCGAAACCTCGAGTGGCGGCGCGACGATGAGGAAGAAGAAGTAGACTGGCTTCTCGTCGATCGCCTTGAAGTCGACCCCCGCGCTCTTTCTGCCGAAGGCGACGCGGAGCTTGGAAACGACCAGCGACCGGCAGTGGGGAATCGCAATCCCGCGACCGATTCCGGTGGAGCCGAGGTTCTCGCGGCGCTTCAGCATCTTGAACAGCATCCCTTCGGATTTGTCGTCGAGGCCAAGGAGGTCGATCAGCTCCTTCAGAATCTCGTCCTTGGTGTTGCCTTCCAGCTCCAGCTTGATCGCGTCTTCAGAAAAAAAATCGCGTAGTTCCATCAGCTCCCCGACGGTGATCTGTTCTTGCGCAAGAGTCTCGGAAGTTACCCGACCCTTTCGTGAGAGTCAAACCACGATATTGCAAGCACTTGGGCTTATCCCTTAGC